>CAURTM010000033.1:0-15541 GCA_963527735.1 uncultured Streptococcus sp. | reverse complement strand
ATGAACAATTCGTTAAAGATGAGTTGGCACAATTGAACCACGTTATCGACCAAGACAACGAAAGCCGTGCAATGGTTAACAAACCAGCTCTTCCACACTTGAAGTATGGATCAAAAGCTCAATTGACTGATGAAGTGATTGCGCAAGCTGAAGCTGATATTAAAGCTGAATTGGCTGCAGAAGGTAAACCAGAAAAAATCTGGGACAAAATCATCCCAGGTAAAATGGACCGCTTCATGCTTGACAACACTAAAGTTGACCAAGCTTACACACTTCTTGCACAAGTTTACATCATGGATGACAGCAAGACAGTTGAAGCATACCTTGAATCAGTTAACGCTTCAGTAGTTGAGTTCGCTCGCTTTGAAGTTGGTGAAGGTATTGAGAAAGCTGCAAACGACTTTGAAGCTGAAGTTGCAGCTACAATGGCAGCAGCCTTGAATAACTAATCATAGAAAAGTCTGAGATAAAATAGTTCTCAACTACAAAAAAGCTAGAGATTTCCAATTGCGGAACTCTAGCTTTTTAATTTTGAGTCGTTCTCTTATTGTATTTTAGGAGGTTGTTGGCCATAAGTACCAATTCCATGTCAATTCTCACTTGACGCTCACCTCTCAGTTTACATCTCTTGTAACCCAAACAAGCCTTTATCTGCCCAAAGACTTTTCTATGCAGTCGATTTTTCAAGGTATAAATAAAAAGCCCTATAATAAGGGCTAAGTGCATTTAGGAGACTACACTTCAAATTCATAGAGTGCTGTAGACAAATAACGTTCGCCGTTATCTGGTGCTAGAGCAAGGACTTTCTTACCTGTACCTAATTTCTTAGCAACTTCAATTGCTCCATAGATAGCTGCAGCTGAAGAAATCCCTACAAGGAAACCTTCTTTTCCACCAATTTCACGGCCGAGTGCTAGAGCATCGTCTGATGTTACACGAACGATACCATCATAAGCTTTTGTATCTAGTGTATCAGGAATAAATCCAGCTGAGATACCTTGAATTTTGTGAGGACCAGGTTTTTCACCAGATAGAATAGCAGATTCATCAGCTTCCACTGCATAAACTTGAATGTTTGAATTTGCTGATTTGAGTGCATGAGAAACACCAGAAATCGTTCCACCGGTACCCACTCCAGCAACAAAGGCATCTAGTCCATCTTTACCGAAAGCAGCTAGTATTTCAGCTCCTGTTGTTCTTTCGTGTACTTCTGGATTTGCTGGGTTGTCAAATTGAAGAGGAAGGAAACCATCACGTTCAGCAGCGATTTCTTGAGCCTTAGCAATAGCACCTTTCATTCCTTCGCTACCAGGAGTTAGGACGAGTTCAGCACCATAAGCTTGGATAATTTTACGTCGTTCTACACTCATAGTTTCAGGCATAACGATGACAACTTTATACCCTTTAGCAGCACCTACCCATGAAAGTCCAATACCAGTGTTTCCACTTGTTGCTTCAACAATAGTAGAACCAGGTTTCAGAATACCGTCTTGTTCAGCTTTTTCAATCATGCTAAGAGCAATACGGTCTTTTACAGATGAACCAGGATTAAATGCTTCAAGTTTTACATAGACGTCCGCAGCACCATCTGGTACGATGTTGTTGAGTTTAACAATCGGAGTTTGACCGATTAGTTCAGTAATGTTGTTATAAATAGACATATGAATACCTCTTTGTATAAGATATCTCTAGTATAACGCTATCTATACCATTTGTAAAATATAGAAATCCTATCGAAGCGATAGGATTTTTTTATATCATAGGTCTAAGCCATTAATTTTTAAGCGATTATGATAGGCTAATTCTAGTAAATAGGTGTAAAGGAGAACGCAATCCGTTTTCTTTTTGAATAGTCTCATTTTCTAGTAGGTCTTTGCAAGCATCTTTTTATTTTGCTAATTAAAGTAGCGGTGAGAATGTCAGTGAAACACTGTATTATCTATTATTTACACTAGGTTTACAGGAATTTCAACTTCTCGTAAACCTTGATCAGTTAAAGTGACCTTTCCATTAAAAAACTCTACAAGTGCAGCTTTAATAGTTTCTTTTTCTTCTTTATCAACATAAATCATCGTATCGACTTGATCTGTAAAGTTTGTATCCAGCTCCATGAGATTATGTTCTTTAAGGAAGTTACTGTACTCTTGATACTGAGCGTAAGACATTTGAATAGCAATGCCAGCCTGTTCCTTTATTTCAATGATGCCAATTTCTTTGACAGCTAAGGCCACACTGCCGGCGTAAGCACGAATCAATCCTCCAGCGCCTAGTTTAATGCCACCAAAGTAGCGTGTCACTACCACACAGACATTGGTGAGATTGTGATTTTCTAGTACCCCAAGCATGGGAACTCCAGCAGTACCACTGGGCTCACCATCATCACTTGTACGTTTAATTTCACTTCGTTCTCCAATAATGAAGGCAGAGCAGTTATGCGTAGCTTTGTAGTGTTCTTTTTTGATGGCAGTAATGAAGTCACGAGCCTCTTCTTCGCTATAAACACGCTTGGCATGACAGATAAAGCGTGATTTTTTGATTTCTTCTTGGACTTGACCGTCCTCTTTAATTGTTCTAAATTCCATGATTTAATTGTACTAAAAAATCATCTAAAGCGCTAGGTTTTTACGAATAAAGAAGTATGAAAGTAAATCCAAATTATCTCGGTCGTTTGTTTACGGAGAATGAATTAACAGAAGAGGAACGTCAGTTGGCGGAGAAACTTCCAGCAATGAGAAAGGAGAAGGGGAAACTTTTCTGTCAACGTTGTGATAGTGCTATTTTAGATGAATGGTATTTGCCCATCGGTGCTTACTATTGTAGGGAGTGTTTACTGATGAAGCGAGTTAGGAGTGATCAATCTTTATACTATTTCCCACAGGAGGATTTTCCGAAGCAAGATGTTCTTAAATGGCGTGGTCAATTAACTCCTTTTCAAGAGAAGGTGTCAGAGGGACTAATTCAAGCAGTAGACAAGCAAGAACCAACATTGGTTCACGCTGTAACAGGAGCTGGAAAGACAGAGATGATTTACCAAGTTGTGGCCAAAGTGATTGATGAAGGTGGTGCAGTATGTTTGTCCAGTCCTCGCATAGATGTTTGTTTGGAGCTATACAAGCGCCTACAAAAGGATTTTTCTTGTGAGATAGCCCTCCTACATGGAGAATCAGAGCCGTATTTTAGAACACCATTAGTTGTTGCGACGACCCATCAGTTATTAAAGTTTTATCAAGCTTTTGATTTGCTGATAGTTGATGAAGTAGATGCTTTTCCTTATGTTGACAATCCCACGCTTTACCACGCTGTCAAGAATAGTGTAAAGGAGAATGGACTGAGAATCTTTTTAACA
The DNA here is from genome assembly GCA_963527735.1 of uncultured Streptococcus sp. Lineage (GTDB taxonomy): Bacteria > Bacillota > Bacilli > Lactobacillales > Streptococcaceae > Streptococcus. The sequence continues at coordinate 12,195 of CAURTM010000033.1, read as the reverse complement.
GCGACTTCGACTGATGAGTTAGATAGGAAGGTTCGCATAGGAGAACTAAAACGATTGAGCTTGCCAAGACGATTTCATGGAAATCCGTTGATTATTCCTAAACCTGTCTGGTTATCGGATTTTAATCACTGTTTAGAGAAAAATCGTTTGTCACCAAAGTTAAAGTCCTATATTGAGAAGCAGAGAAAGACAGCTTATCCGTTACTCATTTTTGCTTCAGAAATTAAGAAAGGGGAGCAGTTAAAAGAAATCTTACAGGAGCAATTTTCAAATGAGAAAATTGGCTTTGTATCTTCTGTAACAGAGAATCGATTAGAGCAGGTACAAGCTTTTCGAGATGGAGAACTGACAATACTTATCAGTACGACAATATTGGAGCGTGGAGTTACCTTCCCTTGTGTGGATGTTTTCGTAGTAGAGGCCAATCATCGCCTTTTTACCAAGTCTAGCTTGATTCAGATTGGTGGACGAGTTGGGCGAAGCATGGATAGACCGACAGGAGATTTGATTTTCTTCCATGATGGGTTAAATGCTTCAATCAAGAAGGCAATTAAGGAGATTCAGCAGATGAACAAGGAGGCTGGCTTATGAAGTGTTTGTTATGTGGGCAGACAATGAAGACTGTTTTAACTTTCAGTAGTCTCTTGCTTTTGAAGAATGATGCCTCCTGTCTTTGTTTAGATTGTGATTCTACTTTTGAGAGAATTGGAGAAGAGCACTGTCCAAACTGTATGAAAATAGGATTGTCAACAAAGTGTCAAGATTGTCAATTTTGGTGTAAAGAAGGAGTTGAGGTCAGTCATAGAGCGATTTTTACTTACAATCAAGCTATGAAGGATTTTTTCAGTCGGTATAAGTTTGATGGAGACTTCCTTTTAAGAAAAGTTTTTGCTTCAGTTTTAAGTGAGGAGTTAAAAAAGTACAAAGGGTACCAATTTGTTGTAATTCCCCTAAGTCCTGAAAGATTGCTTGAGAGGGGATTTAATCAGGTTGAGGGATTGGTAGAGGCAGCAGGTTTTTCGTATCTGGATTTAATAGAGAAAAGAGAAGAAAGAGCCAGTTCTTCTAAAAGTCGCTCAGAACGCTTGGAGACAGAACTTCCTTTCTTTGTTAAAAGTGGAGTCAGCATTCCTAAGAAAATCCTACTTATAGATGATATTTATACTACAGGAACAACTATAAATCGTGTGAAGAAACTGCTGGAAGAAGCTGGTGCTGAGGATGTAAAAACATTTTCCCTTGTAAGATGAGGAAAAAATTTGCAAAAATAAAATGAAAGCGTTATAATGAAATCAGAAAAACAAAAATGTTTAGAAAGAAGGTACTCATATGATTAAATATAGTATCCGTGGTGAAAACCTAGAAGTAACAGAAGCAATTCGTGATTATGTAGTTTCTAAACTCGAAAAGATCGAAAAGTATTTTCAAGCTGAACAAGAGTTGGATGCTCGAGTTAACTTGAAGGTGTATCGTGAAAAAACTGCTAAAGTGGAAGTAACGATTCCGCTTGGCTCTATTACTCTTCGTGCAGAAGATGTGTCTCAAGATATGTATGGTTCAATTGACCTTGTAACCGATAAAATTGAACGTCAGATTCGTAAAAATAAAACAAAAATCGAGCGTAAAAATAAAAATAAGGTAGCAACTAGTCAATTATTTACAGATGCTTTGGTGGAAGATCCAAATGTTGTCCAGTCTAGAGTTGTTCGTTCAAAACAAATTGATTTAAAACCAATGGATTTGGAAGAAGCTATTCTACAGATGGATTTGTTGGGACATGATTTCTTTATCTATGTGGATGTTGAAGATCAAACAACCAATGTGATTTATCGTCGTGAAGATGGCGAAATTGGTTTGTTAGAAGTTAAAGAATCTTAATTTCAATATGTGTAAAGGGAGGTTTACTGAATTGTAAACCTCCTTTTTCTTATAATTGATAGAATTACTGATTACACTTTTAAAAAGTCGCTTTTTGGTGGTTATTATGGTATAATGGGTGCCAAGAGGTTTGGAATGAAAAAATTTTATGTAAGTCCTATTTTCCCCTTAATATTAGGAATAGTGGCGTTCGGAGTGCTATCTGTGCAACTTGTTTTTGTAACGAATACACTGGTAACGCTATTTCTTTTCCTACTTATTTTGGGTTCATATATTTTATTGTTCATCCATCAGAGAGACTACTACTCAAGGAGTGAAGTAGAACAAATCCAGTATGTAAACCACCAAGCTGAAGAAAGTTTGACAACCTTGTTAGAACAGATGCCTGTTGGAGTTATTAAATTAGACTTGTCGTCAGGTGAAGTTGAATGGTTTAATCCTTATGCTGAATTGATTTTGACTAATGAAGTGGGCGAGATTGATGTGGTATTAATTCAAACAATTATCAAGGCTTCTGTGGGGAACCCAGGTTCTTACGCTACCTTGGGGGAGACCCGCTATTCGGTTCATATGGACAAGGTATCTGGAGTTCTTTACTTCTTTGATGTGTCTGGAGAATACGAAGCGACTGTTGAGTTAGTAACGAGTCGACCTGTGATTGGGATTGTCTCTGTTGACAACTACGATGACTTAGAAGATGAAACATCGGAGTCTGATATCAGTCATATCAACAGTTTTGTAGCCAATTTTGTTTCAGAATTTGCTGTGAAGCATGCCATGTTCTCTCGTCGAGTGAGTATGGATCGTTTTTATTTATTTACGGACTACACGGTACTTGAGGGATTGATGAATGATAAATTTTCTGTTATTGATGCATTCAGAGAAGAGGCGAAACAGAGACAGTTGCCTTTGACCTTAAGTATGGGATTTTCTTATGGTGATGGAAATCATGATGAAATCGGGAAAGTTGCATTGCTCAACTTGAACTTGGCTGAAGTGCGTGGTGGCGACCAGGTGGTTGTCAAGGAGAATGACGAAACGAAAAATCCCGTTTATTTTGGTGGTGGATCTGCGGCGTCAATCAAGCGTACAAGGACACGTACGCGCGCTATGATGACAGCTATTTCAGATAAGATTCGAAGTGTAGATCAGGTTTTTGTAGTTGGTCACAAAAACCTTGATATGGATGCTTTGGGTTCTGCTGTAGGTATGCAGTTATTTGCCAGCAATGTGACTCAAAATAGCTATGCTCTTTACGATGAAGAACAAATGTCGCCGGATATTGAACGAGCTGTTTCATTCTTAGAAAAAGAAGGAGTTACGAAGTTGTTGTCTGTTAAGGATGCAATGGGGATGGTGACCAATCGTTCTTTGTTGATTCTTGTAGACCATTCAAAGACAGCTTTAACTTTATCAAAAGATTTTTATGATTTATTTACCCAAACTATCGTCATTGATCACCATAGACGGGATCAGGATTTCCCAGACAATGCAGTTATCACTTATATCGAAAGTGGTGCAAGCAGTGCCAGTGAGTTGGTAACGGAATTGATTCAGTTCCAGAATTCTAAGAAAAATCGTTTGAGTCGTATGCAAGCAAGTGTTTTAATGGCTGGTATGATGTTGGATACTAAAAATTTCACCTCACGAGTGACTAGTCGGACATTTGATGTTGCTAGCTATCTCAGAACGAGAGGAAGTGATAGTATTGCTATCCAAGAAATCGCTGCGACAGATTTTGAAGAATATCGTGAGGTCAATGAACTGATTTTACAGGGGCGTAAATTAGGTTCAGATGTACTGATAGCAGAGGCTACGGACTCGAAATGCTATGATACAGTTGTTATTAGTAAGGCAGCAGATGCCATGTTAGCTATGTCAGGTATTGAAGCGAGTTTTGTTCTTGCGAAGAATACACAAGGATTTATCTCTATCTCAGCTCGCAGTCGTAGTAAACTGAATGTACAACGGATTATGGAAGAGCTGGGAGGTGGAGGCCACTTTAATTTGGCAGCAGCTCAAATGAAAGATGTAACCTTGTCAGAAGCAGGTGAAAAACTGACAGAAATTGTATTAAATGAAATAAAGGAAAAGGAGAAAGAAGAATGAAAGTAATCTTTTTAGCAGATGTTAAAGGAAAAGGTAAAAAAGGCGAAATTAAGGAAGTACCAACAGGGTATGCACAAAACTTTCTTATCAAAAAGAATCTAGCCAAAGAAGCGACTGCTCAAGCTGTAGGTGAACTTCGTGGTAAACAAAAATCAGAAGAGAAAGCTCACGCTGAGATGATTGCAGAAGCAAAAGCAATTAAAGCCCAACTTGAAGCTGAAGAAACTGTTGTAGAATTTATTGAAAAAGTTGGTCCAGATGGTCGTACCTTTGGTTCCATTACCAATAAGAAGATTGCAGAAGAATTGCAAAAGCAATTTGGAATTAAGATTGATAAACGTCATATCCAAGTACAAGCTCCGATTCGAGCAGTTGGTTTGATCGATGTGCCAGTGAAAATCTATCAAGATATCACAAGTGTAATCAATCTTCGTGTGAAAGAAGGATAAATTTACACCTTCTTGACAAGATTGTAAAAGGAAGGGAAGTCTGATGGCAGAAGTAGAAGAGTTACGAGTACAACCTCAAGATATCTTAGCTGAGCAATCCGTTTTGGGGGCTATCTTTATTGATGAGAGTAAGCTTGTTTTTGTACGAGAATATATTGAGTCTCGGGACTTTTTTAAGTATGCCCATCGTTTGATTTTCCAAGCTATGGTCGATTTATCCGATCGTGGCGATGCCATAGATGCAACAACGGTTCGTACCATTCTTGATAATCAAGGTGATTTACAGAATATTGGTGGCCTGTCTTACTTGGTTGAGATTGTCAATTCTGTGCCAACTTCTGCTAATGCGGAGTATTATGCTAAGATTGTTGCAGAGAAGGCCATTCTACGGCGATTAATCTCCAAGTTGACAGAGTCTGTCAATCAAGCTTACGAGGCTTCGCAACCAGCTGATGAAATCATTGCTCAGGCAGAAAAAGGCCTGATTGATGTCAGTGAAAATGCTAATCGAAGTGGATTTAAGAACATTCGAGATGTGTTGAATGTCAACTTTGGAAATCTGGAAGCTCGCTCGCAACAAACGACCGATATTACAGGTATTGCGACAGGCTATCGTGACTTGGATCATATGACGACTGGACTTCATGAGGAGGAGTTGATTATCCTAGCAGCCCGTCCGGCGGTTGGTAAGACAGCCTTTGCCTTGAATATTGCTCAGAATATTGGGACTAAGTTGGACAAAACAGTTGCTATTTTTTCACTCGAAATGGGTGCGGAAAGTCTAGTAGACCGTATGTTAGCTGCAGAAGGTTTGGTGGAATCCCATTCTATCCGTACGGGTCAATTGACTGATGAGGAATGGCAAAAGTATACCATTGCTCAAGGGAATCTAGCGAATGCAAGTATCTATATCGATGATACGCCAGGGATTCGGATTACAGAGATTCGTTCTCGTTCTCGTAAACTGGCTCAAGAAACGGGCAATCTTGGTTTGATTTTAATAGACTATTTGCAGCTTATCACGGGAACTGGTCGGGAAAATCGTCAACAAGAGGTTTCAGAAATTTCACGTCAGTTGAAAATTTTAGCTAAGGAACTGAAAGTTCCAGTCATTGCTCTGAGTCAGCTATCTCGTGGTGTAGAACAACGTCAGGATAAGAGGCCAGTCTTGTCTGATATTCGTGAATCTGGGTCTATTGAGCAGGACGCTGATATCGTAGCCTTTCTTTATCGCGATGACTACTATGAGCGTGGTGGTGAAGAAGAGGAAGGCATACCAAATAATAAGGTAGAAGTTATTATCGAGAAAAACCGTAGTGGAGCTCGTGGAACGGTGGAATTAATTTTCCAAAAAGAATACAATAAATTTTCAAGTATCTCAAAGAGGGAGGCATAAGATGTCAGATGCATTTACAGATGTAGCCAAGATGAAAAAAATCAAAGAAGAAATCAAGGCACATGAGGGACAAGTCGTAGAAATGACTTTGGAGAATGGTCGTAAGCGCCAAAAAAATAGATTGGGTAAGCTAATTGAGGTTTATCCATCCCTATTTATCGTTGAATTTGGGAATGTTGAAGGAGATAAACAAGCTAATGTTTACGTTGAATCCTTTACTTACTCAGATATCCTTACAGAAAAGAATTTGATTCATTATCTTGACTAAAGTGAGAAATTTTCTCACTTTTTCTTTTTTCTCCGAATAGTTTAAGTGAAGGCAATCTTCGATTTATACTCTTCGAAAATCAAATTCAAACCACGTCAGCTTCGCCTTGCCGTACTCAAGTACAGCCTGCGCCTAGCTTCCTAGTTTGCTCTTTGATTTTCATTGAGTACTATACTATTTCAAGGAGGAAGAATGAAAAGTTCATCATTTAAAGTAATAGAGACAGGATTTTCTTTTAGAAAGTCGGTTAAAAAGGTTGTTCCTTTTTTAGTAGTAGGATTGATGCTAGCAGCGGGTGATAGTGTCTATGCCTATTCTGGAGGAAATGGATCGATTGCGCGTGGGGATGATTATCCTGCTCATTATAAAAATGGGAGTCAGGAGATTGACAAGTGGCGGATGTACTCTCGTCAGTGTACTTCTTTTGCAGCCTTTCGTTTGAGTAATGTCAATGGTTTTGAGATTCCGGCTGCTTATGGAAATGCGAATGAATGGGGCTATCGTGCTCGTCGTGAAGGCTATCGTGTAGATAATAGACCAGCTATTGGCTCTATTGCTTGGTCTACTGCAGGAACTTATGGTCATGTTGCCTGGGTATCAAATGTAATAGGAGATGAGATTGAGATTGAAGAATACAACTATGGAAAACGAGAATCTTACAACAAGCGCACCGTGAAGGCCAATACTATGACTGGTTTTATTCATTTTAAAGATTTGGCTGGTGGCAGTGTTGGGAATAGTCAATCCTCAGTTTCAACAGGAGGAACACATTATTTTAAGACTAAGGCTGCTATCAAAAATCAGCCTCTAGCTAGCGCAACTACGATTGATTACTATTATTCTGGGGAAAATGTTCATTATGATCAAATTCTCGAAAAAGATGGATACAAGTGGTTGAGTTATACGGCTTATAATGGGAGCCGTCGTTATATCCAGCTAGAGGGGGTGACTTCTTCACAGAATTATCAGAACCAATCAGGAAATAGCTCTAGCTATGGATCCAATAGTAGTTTAACTGTTGGTTGGAAGAAAATAAATGGTAGTTGGTATCACTTCAAATCAAATGGTTCTAAATCAACAGGCTGGTTGAAGGATGGTTCTATCTGGTATTATTTGAAATCATCTGGTGAAATGCAGACAGGATGGTTAAAGGAAAATGGAGTGTGGTATTATCTAGATAGTTCAGGGTCAATGAAAACAGGCTGGTATCAAGTCTCTGGTAAGTGGTATTATTCTTACTCTTCAGGCGCCTTAGCTGTTAATACGACGGTGGATGGTTACAGAGTAAATAGTAATGGAGAACGAGTATAGAAAATGGGAGTAGGAAATTTTTCCTGCTCTTTTCTGTAAGCAGTTTCCTTGACATTTTTTTTGTTTTGCGCTATCATATGTCCATATAATATATGGGAGTCTGTGTACAGTCTGAGAGGAAGTGTTAAACTTCGACCGCACCTGATCTGGGTAATGCCAGCGTAGGGAACGATACTTAGTCTATTCTTCACCTTTTCCATATATGGTAAAGGTTTTTCTTTTTGTCAAAGGAAAACGAGAAGAGGAGGTTTTTATGAAAGCAAGCATTGCCTTGCAAGTTTTACCCCTAGCGCAGGGAATTGATCGGATAGCTGTTATCGATCAAGTCATTGCTTATCTGCAAGCTCAAGAAGTGACGATGGTGGTGACACCATTTGAAACGGTCTTGGAAGGGGAGTTTGATGAGCTTATGCGCATTCTAAAAGAAGCGCTGGAAGTGGCAGGGCAGGAGGCAGATAATGTCTTTGCCAATGTCAAAATAAATGTAGGAGAGATTTTAAGTATTGATGAGAAACTTGAAAAGTATACTGAGACGACACATTAGTCTATTGGGCTTTCTGGGAGTCTTGTCAATCTGGCAGTTAGCAGGTTTTCTTAAACTTCTCCCCAAGTTTATCCTGCCGACACCTCTTGAAATTCTCCAGGCCTTTGTTCGTGATAGAGAATTTCTCTGGCACCATAGCTGGGCGACCTTGAGAGTGGCTTTGCTAGGTCTAATTTTGGGAGTCTTGATTGCCTGTCTCATGGCTGTACTTATGGACAGTTTGACTTGGCTCAATGACTTGATTTACCCTATGATGGTGGTCGTTCAGACTATCCCGACTATTGCAATAGCTCCTATTCTGGTCTTGTGGCTCGGTTATGGGATTTTGCCCAAGATTGTCTTGATTATCCTGACGACAACCTTTCCTATTATCGTCAGCATTCTGGACGGTTTTAGGCATTGTGATAAGGATATGCTGACCTTGTTTAGTCTGATGCGGGCCAAGCCTTGGCAAATCCTGTGGCATTTTAAAATTCCAGTCAGCCTGCCTTACTTTTATGCAGGTCTGAGGGTCAGTGTCTCCTACGCCTTTATCACAACAGTGGTATCTGAGTGGTTGGGAGGCTTTGAAGGACTAGGTGTCTACATGATTCAGTCCAAGAAACTGTTTCAGTATGATACCATGTTTGCTATTATTATTCTGGTATCGATTATCAGTCTTCTTGGTATGAAGTTGGTCGATATTAGTGAAAAATATGTGATTAAATGGAAACGTTCGTAGAATTAGAATGTTTCAAAAAAGAAAAGAGGAAATCAAAATGAAGAAAACATGGAAAGTGTTTTTAACGCTTGTGACAGCTCTTGTAGCTGTTGTGCTTGTAGCTTGTGGCCAAGGAACTGCTTCTAAGGATAACAAAGAGGCAGAACTCAAGAAAATTGACTTTATCCTAGACTGGACACCAAATACCAACCACACAGGGCTTTATGTTGCCAAGGAAAAAGGTTATTTCAAAGAAGCTGGAGTGGATGTTGATTTGAAATTGCCACCAGAAGAAAGTTCTTCTGACTTGGTTATCAATGGTAAGGCACCATTTGCAGTGTATTTCCAAGACTACATGGCTAAAAAATTGGAAAAAGGAGCAGGAATTACTGCCGTTGCAGCTATCGTAGAACACAATACATCAGGAATCATCTCTCGTAAATCTGACAATGTAAGCAGTCCAAAGGACTTGGTTGGTAAGAAATACGGAACTTGGAATGACCCAACTGAACTTGCTATGTTGAAAACCTTGGTAGAATCACAAGGTGGGGACTTTGAGAAGGTAGAAAAAGTACCAAATAACGACTCAAACTCAATCACACCGATTGCCAACGGTGTCTTTGATACTGCTTGGATCTACTACGGTTGGGATGGTATCCTTGCTAAATCTCAAGGTGTAGATGCTAATTTCATGTACTTGAAAGACTACGTTAAAGAATTTGACTACTACTCACCAGTTATCATCGCAAACAATGACTATCTGAAAGACAACAAAGAAGAAGCTCGTAAAGTCATCCAAGCTATCAAAAAAGGCTACCAATATGCTATGGAGCATCCAGAAGAAGCAGCTGATATCCTCATCAAGAATGCACCTGAACTTCAGGAAAAACGTGACTTTGTCATCGAATCTCAAAAATACTTGTCAAAAGAATACGCAAGCGACAAGGAAAAATGGGGACAATTTGATGCAGCTCGCTGGAATGCCTTCTACAAATGGGATAAAGAAAATGGTATCCTTAAAGAAGACTTGACAGACAAAGGCTTCACTAACGAATTTGTGAAATAATGACAGAAATTAGACTAGAACACGTCAGTTATGCCTATGGTCAGGAGAGGATTTTAGAGGATATCAACCTGCAGGTGACTTCAGGTGAAGTGGTTTCTATCCTAGGCCCAAGTGGTGTTGGAAAGACCACCCTCTTTAATCTAATCGCTGGGATTTTAGAAGTTCAGTCAGGGAGAATTGTCCTTGATGGTGAGGAAAATCCCAAGGGGCGCGTGAGTTATATGTTGCAAAAGGATCTGCTCTTGGAGCACAAGACGGTGCTTGGTAATATCATTCTGCCCCTCTTGATTCAAAAGGTGGATAAGGCGGAAGCTATTGCTCGCGCAGATGAAATTCTTGCGACCTTCCAGTTGACAGCTGTAAGAGATAAATACCCTCATGAACTCAGTGGTGGGATGCGCCAGCGTGTAGCCTTACTCCGAACCTACCTTTTCGGGCACAAGCTCTTTCTCTTAGATGAGGCCTTTAGCGCCTTGGATGAGATGACCAAGATGGAACTCCACGCTTGGTACCTTGAGATTCACAAGCAGTTGCAGCTAACAACTTTGATCATCACGCATAGTATCGAGGAGGCCCTCAGTCTCAGCGACCGCATCTATATCTTGAAAAATCGCCCTGGGCAGATTGTTTCAGAAATTAAACTAGATTGGTCTGAAGATGAGGACAAGGAAGTCCAAAAGATTGCCTATAAACGTCAAATCTTGGCAGAATTAGGCTTAGATAAGTAGAAAAATAGGGAGTTGGTGAAGATTATCCTTTACCAGCGCCCTTTTTCTTTTAAAAATGAGAAAATTTCGGTATAATAGTCAAAGATAGTCAAGGTTTAAAGAGAGAGGTGGGTTTGTAATGAGATTTAAAAATACATCGGATCATATTGAGGCCTACATCAAGGCGATTTTAGATCAATCTGGTATCGTGGAGTTGCAACGGAGTCAGTTGGCAGATACCTTTCAGGTTGTTCCTAGTCAGATCAACTATGTGATCAAGACACGCTTTACGGAAAGTAGAGGCTACTTGGTTGAAAGTAAGCGTGGTGGCGGAGGCTACATTCGTATAGGACGGATTGAGTTTTCTAGTCATCATGAAATGCTCAGCGAGCTGCTTTACTCAATTGGTGAGCGGGTCAGTCAAGAAATTTATGAGGATATTCTGCAGCTTTTGGTTGAGCAGGAATTGATGACCAAGCAGGAGATGAATTTGCTAGTATCAGTAGCTTTGGATCGCGTTCTAGGAGAAGAAGCTCCAGTTGTTCGTGCAAATATGCTACGACAGGTCATACAAGAGGTAGATAGAAAAGGGAAGTAAGATGAACTATTCAAAAGCATTGAATGAATGTATCGAAAGTGCCTACATGGTTGCTGGCCATTTTGGAGCTCGTTACCTAGAGTCTTGGCACTTGTTGATTGCCATGTCTAATCACAGTTATAGTGTGGCAGGGGCAACTTTAAATGATTATCCATATGAGATGGACCGTTTAGAAGAGGTGGCTTTGGAACTGACTGAAACGGACTATAGCCAGGATGAAACCTTTACGGAATTGCCGTTCTCCCATCGTTTGCAGGTTCTTTTTGATGAAGCAGAGTATGTAGCGTCAGTGGTCCATGCTAAGGTGCTAGGGACAGAGCATGTCCTCTATGCGATTTTGCATGATGGCAATGCCTTGGCGACTCGTATCTTGGAGAGGGCTGGTTTTTCTTATGAAGACAAGAAAGATCAGGTCAAGATTGCTGCCCTACGTCGAAATTTAGAAGAACGTGCAGGCTGGACTCGTGAAGACCTCAAGGCTCTACGCCAACGCCATCGTACAGTAGCTGACAAGCAAAATTCTATGGCTAATATGATGGGCATGCCGCAGACTCCGAGTGGTGGTCTCGAGGACTATACGCATGATTTGACAGAGCAAGCGCGTTCTGGCAAGTTAGAACCAGTCATCGGTCGGGATAAGGAAATCTCGCGTATGATTCAAATCTTGAGTCGGAAGACCAAGAATAATCCTGTCTTGGTTGGGGATGCTGGTGTCGGGAAAACAGCCTTGGCGCTTGGGCTCGCTCAGCGTATTGCTAGTGGTGATGTACCTGCGGAAATGGCTAAGATGCGCGTGTTGGAGCTGGATTTGATGAATGTCGTTGCAGGGACACGTTTCCGTGGTGACTTTGAAGAACGCATGAATAATATCATCAAGGATATTGAAGAAGATGGCCAAGTCATCCTCTTTATCGATGAGCTCCACACTATCATGGGTTCTGGGAGTGGAATTGACTCAACTCTGGATGCGGCCAATATCTTGAAGCCAGCCTTGGCGCGTGGAACTTTGAGAACGGTTGGTGCGACCACTCAGGAAGAATACCAAAAACATATCGAAAAAGATGCAGCCCTTTCTCGTCGTTTCGCCAAAGTGACGATTGAAGAGCCAAGTGTAGCAGACAGCATGACCATTTTGCAAGGCTTGAAGGCGACTTATGAGAAACATCACC
>CAURTM010000032.1:0-16019 GCA_963527735.1 uncultured Streptococcus sp. | reverse complement strand
TAGAACTAGCTGCAACAGCTTCCTTGTAAGACAATTTCTTAGGTAAGACGCCACGACTGTCTCTAGTACGCAATTCATAGTTTGGAATGTAGGCTAGAAAATCACATTCCGGGAAGTCTGCTACAATAGCTGAAACTTCCCCATCAACAGAGCTTGCAATAACGAGATTACCATAAATGGCCGGAGCTACATTGTCAGGATGTCCTTCAATCTTTGTCGCTAACTGCAATTTTTTATGGTCAGATAAGTTGAGATTTCCCAGTTGGTTGGCTAGTTCAATCCCAGCAACGATAACCGAGCTAGAAGAACCCAAACCACGCGCCAAGGGAACATTACTGGTCATTTTCAAGCGTCTTGGTTGCAAGTCTGGCACAATTTGCAAAGCGATTTTGAGCAAGAGATTGCGCTCGTCATGTGGAATCCATTTGCCAATCTGGTGTTCAATCAGCCACTCATCTCGTTCTTCACATACCTCAATTTGAAGATACTTGGTTACAGCTACACCGACCGAGTCAAAACCTGGCCCGATATTGGCACTGGTTGCAGGTACAATAATCTTCATCTTATTCTCCTAGCACCTTGAAGGTATTCAAGAGGTCGAATTCTGAAACCTTCTTCAATTCAGCTGAGACATTTTCAAGCTGGGCTTTATTAATCTTGTGTGTGATGATCACAACACGCGCCTTGTCACCTTCTTTTCCATCTTGGAGGATTTGCTTGAAGGAAATATCTTGAGCATTAAAGATTTCAGCCAATTTCAAGACCTGACCTTTTGAGTCTGGCGCCAAGATTGAGAAGTAGTAATTTGCTTTGACATCTTCTGGATTTGCCAAGACCAAGTCACGACTATATTCGTTGAAGTCTTTACCAATAGTACCATCATTCAAGCGACGAACGATACGGACAATATCTGCTACAACACTTGTTGCAGTTGGTTTTTGACCCGCACCTGGCCCATAGTACATAGACTCACCGATACCGATAGATTCTACAAAGACAGCGTTCATTACGCCATTCACACTAGCAAGTGGGTGCGCTTTAGGTAGGAAGGTTGGAGTCACTTCTGCAGCAATTCCTGAAGGAGTTTCCTCGATAGAACCAACCAATTTCACTACATAACCCAAGTCTTGAGCTACAGCTACGTCTTCTGGTGTGATGTTACGAATTCCCTTGTGGGCTACATCGTCAAAGGCAACCTTCATGCCAAAGGCAAATTGGCTCAAAATCACCATCTTGTAAGCTGCATCAATCCCATCCACGTCATTTGTCGGGTCACTTTCTGCAAATCCAAGTCTTTGCGCTTCCGCAAGAGCATCGTCGTAAGACCATCCTTCTTCCACCATCTTGGTCATCATAAAGTTAGAAGTTCCGTTGACTACTCCAAGCACGCGCGTGATTTTATCAGAAGCCAAGGAATTTGCCAAGGTACGAAGAATTGGAATCCCACCAGCTACTGCTGCTTCATAGTAAAGTGCTACCTTGTTAGCTTTAGCAATTTCTAACAATTCTGCACCGTGGACAGCCAAAAGGTCCTTGTTGGCAGTAACAACGTGTTTCCCAGCCTCCAAGGCACGAGTGATAAAGGTTTTAGCTGGTTCGATACGTCCCATCAATTCCACTACGATCGTAATGTCTTGATCTGACAAAATATCATCCACATTGGTTACAAAGTTAAAATCATTCCCTGCTGCAAGCAAGCGATTCTTTTCATCTTCATCCTTGACCAATACCTTAGCAACTTCAATCTCTGAATGTGCTGATTGATTGATTTTTTCTCCATTTTCCTTTAGGAGGAAAGGCACGCCACTTGCAACGGTACCAAATCCTAGTAAAGCAATTTTAACTGTCATGTTTGTCTCCTCGAAATTTTCTAATATAGCCATTATAACAGAATTTTGTGAAAATTCCTATTATAGTAAATCACTATTTCAATCTAGAAAAGAAAAAACGAATCAGACGATTCGCTCTCCTTAAAATCTAGAAATAGCTTTCCAGAAATGATTATCCAATCTTTTTCAGATTAAGCACTGCATCGTGATTCATCAAGACTTGGCCATACTCTTGCAAAACTGAGCGACTGATGTCACTATCGTCTGCAAACTCGCGCATACGGGCCAACAGCCAAGCTGGATATGGACTTGGATGATTTTCAATATCCACTAAAATGGTCAAATAATAGCGCTCGTTCATCTTGTAGAGTTCAGAAGTTTCCATCTCAAAAGTCACTGTCTTGGCAAAAGCTACCAAGTCAGCCAACTTAGCAAAAGAAAGGATGTAGTAGATGTAAGGTTCTTTCTTGCTCTCAGCTTCTTGTTCAGCTTGCTCCTGCTCTTCTTCCTTGGCTTCAACTTGCTCTAAAGATTGAATGGCTTCGATATCATCCTTAGTTTTGTCTGCAATGCTCTTTTCCAAGGTTTTGATAAACTCATCTGGCGACATTTGAGCCAATTCTTCCATATCTGGTAAATCCGATAAGTCTTCAAAATCTAGATTTTGGTCAATCTTTGATTTGGTTACAAAGACATCTACCTTATCAGGTTTTGGAGTCACACGGAAGCTCAACATGCCTGTATCCAGAAAGCTATCAGGCATCTCTAACTCATCCAAGATAGCATAAAAGAACTCTTCTGTTTTTTCTTGAGGAACGAGAAAGTCAGCAATCTCCATTCCTCGATCCATCAAATCTTCTAAAGACATCGTGATTTTTAAAGTTGTATCACTGATTTGTTTCATTTTCATTGCTAGTAACCTCATACTTTCAGTTCTATCTATTATACTAGATTTTTACGATTTTATCAAAAGAATGGAGCGAGAATGTGATATAATACTAGAGACCATTTTACAATACAAGAAAGAAAGTACAATGAAAAATATAAAAGTTAATGCACTGGCTAGCTTACTAGTCAATGTTCTCAATATCGTTTTTCCGCTGATAACCAATCCTTATCTGACTCGGATTCTCAGCAAATCCAATTACGGTTATTTCAATACCGCAAATACCTGGGCTAGCTTTGTCATTCCTTTAGCCGCCTTTGGGATTTACAACTATGGAATTCGAGCTATCAGTAAGGTTAAGGACGATAAAGATAAGATTAATTATGTCTTCTCCAAGTTATTCTATATCTCCATTATTACATCTGTTCTAACAACAAGTATCTATTTCCTATTTATTTATCTGGATAATAGTATTGAAAATTTGAAAGAACTCTACTATATACTTGGTGTCCAGGCTCTCTTCCAATTCCTTTATATCGAGTGGATGAATGAAGCTTATGAAAATTATGCATTCATCTTATACAAAACCTTGGTTATTCGTATTGCCATGTTGGTCGCTATCTTCACCTTTGTAAAAACTCCAAATGATATCGTACCTTATGCAATCATCATGAGTGCAACGACAATTCTCAACTATCTACTCAGTTTTCTCTGGATTAAACGAGAAGTTTCCTTTGTTAAGATTGGTCTTGTCGAATTAGTCAAAGCATCTAAACCACTCTTGACCATGTTGCTTCTAGCTAATGCCAATATGCTCTACACCTTACTTGATAGAATGTTTATCACCAAAGGACCTGATGAAAACTACATTTCTTATTACACCATTGCTTCTAGCATCGTTATGTTGATTGCCAGTGTCCTGAGTGGAGCTATCAACGTTAGTATTCCACGTCTCGGCTACTATCTCGGTAAGAAAGACTACGAATCTTATAAAAATCTTCTGAACCAGGGAGCCGCCCTCTTTTATTTCCTTATCATTCCAACTAGTATTGGGATTATGGTATTAGGGAACTACGCTGCAGTCATCTATTCTTCTGAAAAATACCTTGAAGCTGGTATTGTGACTAGTGTCTTCGCTTTTCGGACTATCATTTGGGCCATTGAGTTAATCCTTGGTAAACAAATTATCTTCATCAACGACCACGAAAATCGTTTAACAGCCTTTTACTTTATTGGTGGCGGCGCTAATATCCTACTCAACAGTCTCTTATATTTCAATAATATTTTTGCACCAGAGTATTACATTGCTACTACTATTATTGCAGAAACTGTAGTTGTTCTACTGGAAATTTACTTTATCAAGAAACATCGTCTGCTTGACTTAAAAGAAATCTTTACTACTTTAACACGCTATACTATTGTATCGCTCGGATTCATTCCAATCTATTTTGCGTTTAAATTCCTTTTCCAAATCAACTCTTATATAGTCAACCTCAATATGATACTCATGGTTCTCTCGACTGTTGCAACCTGTGGAATCTACTATCTCTTGATACTTTTTATCACAAAAGATAAAACATTCCACTATGCACTCAATCTTGCTCTTGCTAAAATTAAAAGAAATTAAAAAAATCACCTACCTATCTAAAACAAGGAATATTCCAGTAGATAGGTAGGTAATTTATTTTATCGAATTATCAAATCAAAGCAACTTGCTCATAAATTAATCAATCCAGTAATTTTTATCAGTTCCTGGATTTTGATTTTCAATAGGTGGAGGAGTCATATAGTCTTCACCAAACTCGTAAACCAAAATCTCATGGAATTTTCTAGGAACCTTCACAAGAATATTCTCATATGACATTTCAATTGTATCATATAACCACTCTTTCTTAATTCCACTTGGATAGTAAGAGTCATAGGTAGTACATGCAAGATCTGTAGCCTGCTCAACATCATATTGCAAAGCTAACTTCTCTAATTTTTCATTCCATTTCTGTGGAGAAGTCAGTCTAAAAATTGTAGATGCAAAATAACGTGGTAAATTTTTGACACCTCCATTATCTATTTTGACTCCTTTAAAATTCAGAGACGAAAGTCGAATAAATTGTTTATAAAGCCTCATCTTTTTTCTATCACGTTCATCTGTAACAACCCCATCGTATGGGAAAATGTCAACACAAGTACCTAGAACAACCGACTTATCTAAAAGATTAGCATCTCTTCTTGTCCTCACATCATAAACTCTCATATATGTATAAGGGTAGCCTTTTGTTTCTCTATATGAAATTAATCTGTAATAGGGATGTTTTTCATTTTTTAATATCTCATAGAGCTTTTCAAATTCATCTCGAGCTAAAGAAATATCGGTATCATCATCCCAAGGAATAAAACCTTTATGGCGCACAGCTCCTAGCAAGGTTCCAAAATCAATAAAATACTTGATTTCATGCTCCTCACACAATTCATGCAAATAGTTTAAAATATCTAATTCAATTTGTTTAATTTCTTCAAGAGTCAAAATTTTCTCTGACATCTATTATTCACTCCTAATCTTTTTACATCGAGTTAATGGCTTCTTCATTTCAATGACATCATTGGGAGACCTTAATAATCTTCCACAATTGAAAATCATGATGAGAGAACCTTAGCTCAACTGGTGGCAGTTGCGTATAATCTCCGTAGTCCGAGGTCAGAATTTCATGATAGTTTTCTGGAATCATAAATTCCTTACCTTCGAATACACCCGTAATAGTTTGTTTCAACCACTCTCGCTTCCAGACTGGTTTATTCATATCTTTATAAATAAGATAGTCAACCAACTCGTAATCATCTACTTTTCTAGATTGAGCAAGCTCATCAATGCCTCTAATATACTTGTTCGTATTTGTGAAATAGAAGATAATGACTGATATATAGCGAATTAAAGAATTTAATATGCTTTTAGTATTGGTAATCCCTTTAAATGTATAACAGCTTAATTGACGTTTTTTTATAAGTCTCGTCATTTTATCTTTAAAAACTGAGTCATCCTCGTAACCATCTACAGGGAAAATATCTACATAAATCCCCATATTGGAATCAATTCGAACATCTTCTTCTAGTAAATAAGTTTGATTATCCTGAACTTTCATAAAGGGATAAACATAGTTGAGATTATTCTTATAAGACATCACTTCGTAACGTTCATCAGGGTTAGCGATAAGATAGTCTTGCAACTTTTCATAATCTTCTCGTAACATACAGATATCCATGTCATCATCCCAAGGAATAAAACCTTTGTGACGAACCGCACCGATAAGACTGCCATAAGCTAGGAAATATTTGACACCAATTTTCTGACAAGTTTCATGAATGTATTCCATGATTCCTAGTTCCATCTGTTGAATCTCTCTAATATCAGTTACTTCCTGATAACGAATACCTTCATCACGTTTGCAAACAACTAATCCATAACCAATAATCAACCAAAAGATAATATTGATAAAGTTAGTTGAATACATAATCTGACTTTCAAATAATTGACCGAACAAGATACCAAAGAAAAGAATCATAATCAACTTTTCAGAGTTCTTTTTGGAAACAATCAAATAAGTCAAAAAGCGCTTAATTACATATCCTAGTAGAAGCAAAAAGGATACTAAACCTAAAATTCCAGAACTAACAAATATCGTTACCAAAATGTTATGGAAATTTCCACCAATAAGAGAATTTTGAATCTCAAATTTACTGAAATATTTTGTGTAATAATCTGGAACATTCCGTACACCATAACCAAAAATTGGTTTTGCACTTCCCATTTTTATGGCATTTTTCCAAATATAAGTTCTACCACTAGGAGTTGTTTCTATTAGATGAAGTTCACCTGTTTTTTTTATAACTGAAGAATCCGTTTCTGCATAAGATTGTCCTTTATTTAAGTCTAATACAGTCGCTTTCCCCGAAGATATGTAAATAGAAGTTACATAACTCAATCCTATGTTAGCAACAGAAACAAGTAGAGCAACAACAATAAAAGTAAGAAATCGCTTAGCTAACTTGCCCCTGTTAATAAAGAAACTATAAAACCCAATCATTAACACTAAAGATAATAAAGCACCCCTACTTTGCATGGTTGCGAAGTAAACTAATTGAATCACATTATTCAGTTTTAGATAAACAGAGTATTTGTTTCCTTTATGAATCAAATACATAGCCAAAACAATGCTAATATATGAAAAAATTGCACTAGCATTGGGATTAACAATTCCCCACAAACGCCCATTCATAACACCATAGTAATAAGATTGCTGTCCAATTTTAAATAGGATAAGTACTTTACTTACTAATAATGTAAATGCAAAAATAGCAGAAGAAAAAGAAATAATTTGAATAGTGTAAGAAATCCAATCAAATAATTTCTTTAATTGACCTGATTCTAACATGGTAAATAATAAAATATAGGTTACCATAAAGAGGATCTCGATCACATTTCCAATCAAATGTCCAGAGCGATTAAAAATAGCTGATAACAGATGACTTCCAGCCAATAGACCAAATAAGGACAGAAATTTACGATCTACTATGATTTTTTTCCACTTAAACAATAATGTATAGCAAATATAAAACAATACAATTGCTGATAATCCCTTATAAAGAGGATTGGCTATCTTATAAACTAGTGAACTCATACTTAAAATCGAAATGAAAACAAATAGATATGCAATCCATAGTTTTGATTTTTCAAAGTATTCATTCATTATTGGAAAATTCATTTTCAACTCCTTCTCATAATATTAGTTTCTTAATCCAACAATTTTTTTATATATCCATGGAGAAAAGACAAGTGACAGGACAGCTATCTTACGAAATCTAGTGAAATAAGCATCCTTCCAGATTTCGTATCGATGCTGAACAATCCAAGTCCTCAGCTCGGCTTTCTCCTTTTGATACTCTTCACGTGAAGTAAAGATAATTTTATCGTAAACTGTGATGTACGACCAACATTCTCTATTTATTAATTCGTATTTTAAATTAGGAAAGACTTGTGAAACCTGAGTGATTATTTTTTTATAAACTTCTATCGTGTCAAATACATGCCGATTAACAGATGTTGTCGCACTTCCCTCACGATGATCATAATAATAAATTGGTTTATCAATGAATACACTACTACATCTTGTCTTTAGTAGCAATTCAGTTAAAAACAAGGCATCTTCAGCTAGATGGTAGTCTGTATTAAATTTCTCATCTACCAGCAGGTCTCTCTTAAATAGTTTTGCGACTGGAAAGAATGATGTCTTAGTGGTCATCAGTAATTCTT
This sequence comes from uncultured Streptococcus sp., assembly GCA_963527735.1. Lineage (GTDB taxonomy): Bacteria > Bacillota > Bacilli > Lactobacillales > Streptococcaceae > Streptococcus. The sequence goes on along the minus strand of CAURTM010000032.1, from coordinate 8,002 downwards.
TCATGGTTTCTTCTGTTGACCAGAGTTCTGTTTTTCTAGAATATGGAGATAGGTCTGTTACAATGCCGTTTTTGATATGGTGTAGAGGAGCAATAACAAAGCCTACATTCTCCCCTTCAACTGCACTGGCTAAAGTAGCTAGGTAATCCTGGGTAACGAAATCATCGCTATCAATAAAGGTAACCCAAGAACCCCTCGCTAGCTGAATTCCCATATTTCTAGCATTTGAAACACCAGCATTTTCGATATGATAAACCTTGATATTCTCATACTGAGATGCTAAGTGATCACAGATCTGTCCACTGGAATCAGTAGAACCATCGTTGATTAGGATTAACTCAAAATGGGCATAAGTCTGTTGAAGAATCGACTCCACACATCGCTCCAGATAGTTTTCCACATTGTAAACTGGAACGATAACGCTTATTTTTTCTCCCATCATGCTCCGTATTCTCCCTTGTATTCTGTATAAGACTTATCCATATCAGCTATGACAGCATCATGATGCGGTACCTGCTTGTCTGCTGGCGGAGGCGTCATATAATCCCCAAAAGCAGTGCTGAGATAGGCATCATAACCGACTGGAATAGGCATCTTTGTTCCTTCAAATGGCAAGAACAGATTGTCTTCAAAAGATGCGATTAGGTACTTGTTTCTCATATAACCAGGACCTGAGCATAATTCCGTGATGCCATCACTCTCAGCCAAATCATACTTAGTCATTTCTTTCTCAGCTTTTTTCCAAATGCGATAACGGAGAAATTTTGGAGTCACACCCAGTAAAATACGGCTTCCCCATTTCATAAGTGCGCCATGCTTTTCTGGAATAGTTTGAGCACAAAAAAGAGAATAAATCAGTGCCCAACGAACCTGTTTTTTCCGCTCAGCTGGATTTTTAGGATAATAATCTAAAGGCAAAACATCCAAAGCCAAACCATGTGGCAAATCCAAATCTTGCTGGTAAGGTTTAATGCAGGTAGTTTCCTTGTCACGAATGGTAATAAAAAGATTACGGTCGACAAAATCCTTGTGACTCTTTGACAAGAAATAACGTTCATCTGCATAACGAGGCCATAATTCTGCTAGTTTTTCATAATCCTTACGAGGCATAAAAAAGTCTAGATCGTCATCCCAAGGAATGAAACCCTTGTTTCGAAGGGCACCAATAGCACCTCCTCCACAGAGGTAACAAAGCAAATTATGTTCTTTACAAAAAGCCACAAAATATTCAGCCATCTCCAGACTACGAGCCTGAATTGCTTTTAAATCAGTCATATTGTTCATTATTCTTTCTATCGTATCGTTTCATTATACCACAAATAGGGGGTGAAAATCTATTGCAGACTGTAAAAAATCAAAGCCTGACTGCTAGATAAATAGCCTTCAAGCTTTGATTTTTCTGTCTTATCTTATCTCAAGCCCATCTGAGATAATTTATTCTGATATTTGTTTTGATCGACCAGCAAGCCCAAACCTCCATAAACATCATAGGCATCTACCCAGTCACCAAGTTCTGGAATCGTCAATTTTTCAATACCATTTTGAACTCCGTCTAGGAAAGACAAGCCATTTGTTAACAGGAAGGTATAAGGAACATTCGTTGAGGTCATTGCGAATACCTTGCCAAGTGCCTCTGAGCCTGTAAAGAGCTTGGTTGGATCTTTGATTTGCTGAAGAACTGCTGTCAGTACTTGTTGCTGTCTTTTGGTACGGCCGTAATCCGCCTCATCATCATCACGGAAACGAGCATAATTGAGCAAGGTCGAGCCATTCATCTGCTGTTTTCCGACTTTGATGGTTTGGGTTGGAGACTCAGTCTCAGTAGCATGTAAATCATCTCCGACTGTAGCTTCTGTTAGTGGGCGCCCATTCAATGTTGAAAATTGAGCATCAATTGTCACTCCATCAGGGAAAAGTGTGTCAATCGCTGTAGCAAAGGCCTGAAAATCGACCAAGGCATAGTACTTAATGTCCAAATCAAAATTATCTTTCAAAACTTGACGAACCATTTCTGCCCCTTTTTGCCCCTCTTGTTCTCCTAACTCATAGGCTACGTTTAACTTGTTATCCGTCTGTTTTCTACCGTTAATGACTTGGCTATAACCGTCTATATAAACCAAATTGTCACGCATGAAGCTGACCAGCTTCATTTTCTTATCCGAACCGCCAACATTTAATACCATAATAGAGTCCGTTCGCGTCTCAGCACTATTTTGACCGATTCGCCCATCAGTACCCATGATCAAAATATTAACTCCATCTCTGGTATCTTGACCATTAAAAACTTCTACTTGAGCTGCCCTGGCATTTACATTTTTATCTGGATTAGCATTGGTATAACCTTTTAAGAACATAAAAATCATACCCAATGCTAGACAAGCTAAGATAGCCAGTAAACCTGCGAAAATGCGCCCCCACCGTAGCTTTCGCTTTTTAGTTTTTTTCTTTGGAAGAGAATTGATTTTCTGGTATCTCTCAGAACGACTACGGCTATTATAAGAAGGAATCGAAGTGTTAGCACTTGTCTTTCTATAATCCTCTGTCAATTCCTGACTTTCTGAGGGAGCGTCACTACTTGCCCTATTTAATTTGTCTTGCAAGTAAGCAAACTCTTTTTTTTCTCGCTCATTGAGGTAATGAATGTTCTTAAAGAGATAGTCATAACGCAACTGCTCGTGATGGCTTAAGGGATTTTCTTTACTCATCTTCTCTCCTTTCCATGGTCTGATATTGGATAAATAGGATAGGCACCCAGAACCTTATACTGGATTCCGATGGCTTCTAATTCTTTTTGGGCAAAGTGGACCAAGTCCTTATCGGCATAATCCACATCGATAATGAAAAAGTATTCGCCCAACGCTGTCTTGAGCGGACGACTTTCAATTTTTGTCAGGTCAATTCCTCGCCAAGCAAAGGTCGAAAGAGCCTTATAGAGGGCACCGGGAAGGTTGTCAGGTAAGGTCAAGGCCAAACTCATTTTCTCACTTTGTGCTTTCAAGGGAATACTAGGCTTTTCAGCTCCCAAAACCCAGAAACGTGTAAAATTGGCTTCCATTTCCTGAATATCCTCGGCAATCAGTTCCAAGCCATATTCTTCTGCAGAACTTCTTGGTGCAATGGCTGCATAAGGCTGGTCTGGATGTTCGGAAATAAAGCGAGCCGCATAAGCTGTACTAGCTGTCACCTCAATTTGAGCATCTGGATACTGTTCATCAATGAATTTCTTTCCTTGAGCCAAGGCCTGTGGATGAGAAAAAATCTTTTCAATCTTAGTATGGCCTGGAACCACCATCAACTGTTGATGAATAGGCTGAACGATTTCTGCCACTGCTTGGATGCGAGCCTGATGAAAAAGGTAGTCCAAGGTTTCATGAACACTACCCTCGATAGAATTTTCAACTGGCACCACAGAATAGTCCACCAAGCCTTGCTCATAGGCCTTGATGACATCTGTAATATTGGCAAAGGCCTGCAATTCCTCATGAGGAAAAGCTGTCTGCACAACGTGATGTGAAAATGATCCCTTGGGACCTAGATAAGCAATTTTCATCTCAGTTCCTCTATAATTTCCTCTGGGCTTAGATTAGTCACATCCAAAATCCGACTAGCCACTTCCTCATACCAAGCCTGTCTTTCTTGGAAAATAGCTGCAAGTTCTTCCTTGCTATTATTTAGAAAAAGCGGACGCTGATTATCCTTATCAGCTACGATACGGTGGTAGAGGGTTTCAAAATCAGCTTTCAGGTAGATATTATCAGAATTTGTCTTTAGTAAGTCACGATTTCGCTGAGAAACGACCACTCCCCCACCAGTTGACACAACTTGGTCTCTTTGTAGTAAATCAGCTAGGACTTCAGACTCTATCTGACGAAAGGCTTCTTCTCCCTTTTCCGAGAAAAATTCCGCAATAGACATGCCTAAGCGCTTCTCTATCAGAGCATCCATATCAAGGTAATTAGGGTCCAAGCCTCTTGCAATAGTCGATTTGCCAGCCCCCATAAATCCTAGTAATACCTTAGCCATGAATCAAGTTCTCCAAATCATCAAAGAAGCTAGGATAGCTGGTATTGATGGCTTCTGCACGGTCAAGCTCCACTTCTCCATCTGCAACCAAGAGAGCCGCGATAGCTGTCATCATACCGATACGGTGGTCTCCAAAAGTATTGACTCTAGCACCGTGAAGGGCTGATTTTCCTTTGATAATCATTCCATCTGCTGTAGGTGTGATATCCGCACCCATGCTATTTAAAGCGTCTGCCACAACCTGAATGCGGTCTGTTTCTTTGACCTTGAGTTCCTCAGCATCCTTGATAACTGTTACACCTTGGGCCTGGGTCGCCAGAAGAGCGATAATTGGCAATTCATCAATCAAGCGTGGGATCAAAGCACCACCAATCTCTGTTCCTTTCAAGTCAGAAGACTCAACAGTCAGGGTTGCAGATTTAGCGACTGGGTCAATTTCAGTTATTTCTAGTTTTCCACCCATGGCACGAATGACATCAATAATACCAGTACGCGTTTCGTTGATGCCCACATTTTTAAGCACCACACGAGAGTTTGGAACAATCAAACCTGCGACCAACCAAAAGGCTGCACTGGAAATATCTCCTGGAACAACCACCTTTTGTCCAGTCAGTTTTTGAGGTCCTTGGACTGTGATTTTCTTGCCGTCCACACTTAAATGACCACCAAATTGTTGCAACATATCTTCAGTATGATTACGGGTGCACTCTTTTTCGATAATAACAGACTCCCCCTGAGCCTGCAAGGCCGCAAACATCAAGGCTGACTTGACTTGGGCAGAGGCAATTGGCAACTCATAATGAATAGGTCTTAGGTTTTTCGTCCCTTGCAAACGCAAAGGAGGCAGGTCTCGTGCAGTTTGCCCTGAAATGCTGACGCCCATTTTTTTCAGTGGAATAGTCACACGATCCATAGGGCGTTTGGATAGACTGTCGTCTCCGAACATCTCTACTTCAAAATCTGCACCAGCAAGGACACCTGAAATCAGACGAATCGAGGTTCCAGAATTTCCCATATCAAGGGCATTTTGCGGCGCTTTTAAGCCATCCATGCCTACACCTTGAATGGTAATAACCCCATCTTTGTCCTCAATTTCAACACCAAGGTCACGAAAAACCTGCATGGTCGAAAGAACGTCTTCACCTCGCAGAATATCATAAACCTTGGTCTCACCCTCAGCCAAACTTCCAAAGATAATGGAACGGTGGCTGATAGACTTGTCACCTGGAACGCGGATACTGCCATGTAAGTGGCGAATGTTTGTTTTTAGTTTCATACTGGACCTCATACTTGCAATACTTTTACCTATTTTATCATAAAAAGCCAGAAATTCCTTAAAAATTCCTGACTTTAGGATTGTTATTTTCTTATTTTAGCAATTCTGAAACTGGTTCGAAAACAATTTTTTCAATGTCAGAAAGGTAAATTGCCAATTGTTGTTGCTTGGTAAAGAATTCTGACAAGAGGCTGTTCCCCTGAATCTGCTTACCAAAGCCTTCCATTTTAGCTTGGAAGGAAGCATCTGGCATTTTCCCTGTCTGCGCTAGTCTTTGAATTTCCTCTTGGAAAGCAACATATTCTGTAAAGATTTTGCTCGCCTCAGCATCTGCTGAAATCGCATCTTTAGCTGTTTTAACAGCCTTGTATTCTGGTAATTCGCGTAGACCGCGACTGAGTTCGTTTGCACTATCGTAAATATTTGACATGATTTCTCCTTATTTGACAACGACTGTGTAGTCGGTATTTTCTGTTATGAGATGCTCAGCTCTTTCCAAGTCTTGAGCATTTTTAAATGAAATTTGTAGAATCCCGTGAATATCCTCACGGTTTTCCTCATTGATGTGAATATTAACCAAGGAAGTTCCACGTAGCAATTCCAAAATCCTCAAGATGACATCTTCTTCATCGGGAACATCGACATAGAGGTCGTAAGAACTGTCCACTCCACCACGCTTATGGATTTCCATGGCCTGACGTTGCTCACGCGCTTGATTGAAAAAATTCCAGATTTGCTCCTCATCACCCTTACTGATAGCTTGCCCAATCGCTTCCAACCGTTCCTTGAAATCCTCGATTCGATCCAGAATGGTTTCACGATTGGACAAAAGAATGGAGGTCCACATACCTGGCTCACTTTCCGCAATTCGGGTCATATCTCGAAAACCACCGGCCGCAAAGCGCCTTGCCATCTCATGTTCTTGAGCATAGACCGCGGTCTGTTCCATGAGACTAGAAGCCAGAATATGAGGAAAATGGCTAATCTGAGAAGTCACCCGATCATGCTCCTTGGCATCAATTTCGATAAAACGGGCATGAAGACCTGAAAGCAGGTCCTTCATTTCCGTAAGTGTATCAGAACTTGTCAGGTTCGAAGGCGTGAAGATATAATAGGCATTTTCAAAGAGATTGACATCCGCAGAAGCAGCTCCTGTCTTGTGACTACCAGCCATGGGATGGGCCCCGACAAAGCGAACAGGCTTGCCAGCAAAATACTGCTCCGCTACATCCACAATGGCTGACTTGGTCGAACCAGCATCTGAAATAATGACGCCTTCTTTCAAGTCCGAGTTGGCCAATTCCTTAATGAAAGCAATGGTTTGCTTGATTGGCAAGCTGAGAATGATGATATCTGCCAAAGGAGCAAAACTGGCAAAATCATCCGTTGCACGGTCAATCATGCCTTCTTTCAAAGCGATATCTCTCGAAGCTCGACTGCGATTATAACCCAAAATCTCATAATCAGGATGGTCGCGTTTGATACCTAGGGCCATAGAGGCTCCAATCAACCCAAGACCTGCGATATAGACTGTTTTTGCCATAGGAACTCCTTAATAGTTCTTTGTATAGTCTCGGTGTTTGGCCACTGCTTCTTTTAATTCCTCAAGATTGTCTGATGAGAATTTTTCGAGGATTTCTTGTGCCAGAACCGTTGCCACAACAGCTTCCATAACTACACCTGCTGCTGGAAGGGCGGTCGGATCACTTCTCTCCACGGTTGCCTTGTAGGGTTCGTGGGTTTCAATATCCACACTCATGAGTGGTTTGTAGAGAGTAGGAATGGGCTTCATAACTCCACGAACAACGATAGGTTGCCCATTGGTCATACCACCTTCAAAGCCCCCTAGATTGTTGGTACGGCGAGTATAGCCGTCTTCTTTAGACCAGAGAATTTCATCCATAACTTGGCTACCTTTGCGGTAACCAGCTTCAAAGCCAAGACCAAATTCCACCCCTTTAAAAGCATTGATAGAGACAACTGCCTGAGCCAATCGCGCATCCAATTTTCTGTCCCATTGGACATAGGAACCAAGGCCAACTGGTACACCTCCAACGACTGTCTCCACAACTCCACCGATGGTATCACCGTCACGTTTGATTTGGTCAATATAATCCTTGATTTCCTGTTCTCTTTCTTGGTTGACAATAGAAACATCAGACTGGGCAGCTCGTTCCTTAATCTCAGTGACTGTCAGATTTTCAGGTACATCAATTTCCTTGCCACCAAAGACAACGACATGGTTGGTAATCTCCATATCCAGTTCAGCCAAGAGGCGTTTGGCTACTGCCCCAACTGCCACCCGCATGGTTGTTTCACGAGCTGATGAACGTTCCAAGGAATTTCGCAAATCATCAAAACGGTACTTGATGCCCCCAACCAAATCGGCATGACCTGGGCGAGGATGAGTGATTTTCCGTTTGCTTTTAAGGCGGTCTTCAATGTCTTCTGCAGACATGATATCCAGCCATTTTTGGTGGTCCTTATTGATGACATCCATGGTAATAGGAGCCCCTGTCGTTTTCCCATGACGAACGCCCGAAGTAAAGACAACCTGGTCACTCTCAATCTTCATACGACCACCACGACCATAGCCACCCTGACGACGTTTAAGGTCGCCATTAATATCCTCAGCTGTCAAAGGAAGTCCAGCTGGAATTCCTTCAATGATAGCCGTCAGACGGGGGCCGTGTGATTCTCCTG
>CAURTM010000031.1:0-16089 GCA_963527735.1 uncultured Streptococcus sp. | reverse complement strand
ACTCATTTTAAAAAATAGACGTTTGTTCATTACTTTCTCCTATAGGAATGTTATCTATTTCAATATTATTTTATCAAACTTATGTCAGCAATTCAAGGAAACTTCTGGTCTTTTCTACAAACTCCTTTGGTTTTTCCTTATTCAAGACATGAGGGCCGTCTGGGATAATCTGAAATTGGGATTCTGATATTAGTTTATGAAGACTTCTCATAGAACTAAGATTCGGTTTATCTTTGCTGCCACAAATTAGTAAGGTTGGATAGGGGCAAATCCCTGCTATATCCGTTAAATCAAGTGTCTTCAATTCCTCAGAAACTCCGACCATAAGAGCTTTGTCTGCTCCCTGTTTTTCAAATACTCTTTTGGGAAGTAATTTAAATAACAGCAACTGAAGATAAAATAGGATATTCCCTGCTAACTTTAGCGGACATCCTGACAGAACCAAAGCTCGGAGATTTGGTAAATCATAACTGGAAAGTTCTAGTGCCAGGGCAGCACCTAAGGACAATCCAACCAAAACAAAAGGTTCTGTCTCTTGAGATAGATGCTGATAAACTCGCTCCTTAGCTTTTTGATAGCTACTAACTCCAGAAGGAAATAAGTCTAAAGCTTCAGAGGGATAATCTGTTAGTAGATTCCGAACTTCTTTCCAACTCTCTGCTGACTGCCCTAAACCGTGTAAAAATACCAGTTTCATCTAGTTCTCCTCTAGGCTTAATTCATACAAACCTCTCACTGCATTACAGGCGTAAATATCTTCTGCTTGGGCTAAATCTGCCAAGGTCAAGACTGTCTCTTCTACCTGTCCTGTTTCCAGCAAGTGCTGACGATAAATTCCTGGCAAGATACCGAGTCTGATAGGCGGTGTGTAGAGTTTCCCAGCAATTTTCAAAACCAAATTTCCGATAGAGGTTTCAAGCAGTTCTCCTGACTTATTGCAGTAAATCTTCTCTTGCTCCCCTAGGTTTAAATGAGGTCGGTGAGTCGTTTTGAAGTAGATAAAAGCTTGTTGCAAATTGGCTTCCTGAAGGCAGAGTTTGGCCTGACAGAAATGTGGACTAAGAGGTGTTAAGATTTGTCGACTAAGTTCTATCTTTCCAGACTTACTGAGACTAATTCGCAAACGGTAGTCTTGATCAACATCACAAGCTTGGCACTCTGCCTCTATCTTTTGTCTCAGTTCTTCTGCATCATAAGGAAAGGCAAAATATCGACTTGCTTTTCTCAGTCTTTCCAGATGCTGTTCTTCAAACAGAAGTTGTTTTTGGCTGATTTTTCCAGTTGAAATTAATTGGAAACGAGCTTGTTTACGATAGAGAACAGCTGCCTTTTGATGAACCTCACGGTATTCAGATTCCCAAGTGCTATCCCATGTAATGCCTCCTCCAACTCCATAGATGGCTTTCCCCTTGTAGAGTTGAATAGTCCGAATGGCCACATTAAAAATCCGTCGTCCATTTGGAAGCAAGAGACCAATGGTTCCACAGTAGACTCCACGCGGTTGTGGTTCCAAGTCCTTAATGATTTCCATAGTTGCAATTTTCGGTGCGCCCGTTATGGATCCACAAGGAAAGAGAGAGCGGAAGATTTCAACAAGATCCACATCCTCTCGCAACCGACTCTTGATGGTTGAAGTCATCTGCCAGACAGTGGAATACTGCTCCACTTGACACAGACGCTCCACATACTCACTGCCCACCTCAGAAATACGGTTCATATCATTGCGCAAGAGGTCCACAATCATCATATTCTCAGAGCGATTTTTAGGGTCCTGTTCCAACCAACTGGCCTGCTCCAAGTCTTCTTGGTCAGTCACGCCACGCTGAGTTGTTCCCTTCATTGGTCGCGTTGTCAACTCGCGGCCATTCTGCTCAAAAAAAAGCTCTGGACTCATGGATATCACTGCCATCTCGTCATGTTCAACATAGGCATTGTAGCCCGCCTCCTGTTCTACCACCATGCGATTGTAGATAGCAAAAGGATTGGCACTTAAGTCCTGTTTGAGTTGAACTGTGTAGTTGACCTGATAGGTGTCTCCCTGCCGCAAATGATGGTGAATCTGAGCAATAGCCTTTTCATAGTTTGCTGCAGACGTCACTTCCTGCCAGTTTGAAGGCAAATCAACCTCGTCATAAGTCAGAGGAATAGGGGAGATTTCTACCCTATCATGAACGGTAAAATATAGCAGATACTCTGCCAGTAAAGGAGATTTATGAACTGCTAATTTCTCCTCAAAAGCAGGTGCAGCCTCGTAGCTAACATAGCCTACCACATAATAGCCTTGCTCCTGGTAGCTTTCCACTTGTGCCAACAAATCTGCCACTTCTTCTACATTTCTCGTTTTCAACTCTTTAATCGGCTTGGTAAAGATGTATCTCTCCCCCAAAGCCCTAAAATCAATCACTGTTTTTCTATGCATACCTTAAGTATAGCACAAAATAAGAAAACCCTCATCCGCAAAGCAGATGAGAGATTTCAATTATTTAAAGATTGAAGTTTTAAAGCTATTTGTTTGTTGAAGAAGTTTCTTGAAGATTTTCTCTTTAAGTGATACGGTATTATCAAATTTAACTGAGCCATTATTAAGAGTTGCTTTATCTTTATCAACGGCAATAGAGAATGCATTCTTCAAGTCATCGTAACTACTGTATGTAGTGCCGTCAATTGTAACTGGATTAAATCCTGCTTTCGCTTTATCAACAACTTCTTTGAAGTATTCTTTCTTCCAATCTTCTAGAGTATTAAATTTACCATCAGAAACTTTCTTAATGATAAAGTCATCACCTAGAGTAGCATGACCAGCCTGTTTAGACTCATTTTTCAGCATGTTAGAAGCGTAGTTTAAGAAGCCTTTTTCATATCCAAAGTAACCCCACATACGGAATGTATTATGTTTGAACGACATAGAGCCTGGAGCTCCTTCACTTGTATTACCACCATAGATACCAGCAGTGATAGGCACCGTTACATAGGCAGAGCCAAATCCAGTTGGGTCATAAGTACCATTACCAGGACCGTGTTTGGTCATGAAGTTCTTATCTACTAGGTCGTTAACAGAAGTTAAGTTATATTCTTTTTCTTCTGCATTCAAATCACGAACCTCATCGTATTGGTTCTTCGTATTAGCGTTACGTAATTTCTTAGCAACTTTCTTGAACCAAGCGTTGTTTAGTTCTTTACTGCCTTTATCAATTACAGCTTCTCCTTCAAGATAATCAAGAAGCATAAGCGTATCATTGAAACCTTTCATGTAATGATCGATTTCAGCGCGAGAAGTAAGGTCATTTGGATTTGTGTTATACCATTGATTTCCGTCATTTGGACGTTCGTAGGCCATGTTCAATCCTAGTGCTTTAAAGTCACCGTTTGGACTTGTTTCAGCAGGTGATTGTAACATACCTTGTGCGAACGCCTCTAGGTCAGTACCTTCACGGTGTCTTGAACCACCTAAGTAAACCATGCGGTCATTTACGTGAGTCGTTTCGTGAGTGAAGGCTGAAATACCAAAGTCACTAATCATATCAGTAACCATGAAGAAGACTGAATCATCCTTATAAGGGTTACCGTAAATACGAGCTACAGCTCCCATACGCCAGTCAGTTGCATGGTAACGACCTGTTGGTCCGTACAATTCACGGATAGGCGCTACATCCTTACCGCTATTCGTATGTCCGTATTTATCTGTGCTGATTCCTTTATAGTTTTGGTTATCAAGTACTGGTGTTGGAACCATGTTATTGCTCTTAAGCAGTTGATTACGAACTTTATCTAATGATAAGCGAGACCAGAAGTCTAGGTAATTTTGTTGACCTTTAGCGACTTTATTGATTTCAGCTTTGAATGCTTCGCGTTCTTCTGCAGTATTCTTACCGTATTTTTCAAATGAACTGTAAGCCATAGTGTTATATGTTGAGATTAAGAACATGTGAGCATCTTTCAAGTTAAGAAGTGGTAAAATCATCTTACCATGCATGTCGTTGTTTAATCCCTCGTAGGCTCTGTGTTTCTTATTAGCAAATTCAGGAGTTGTTGTTTTAGGTTCAACGATATATACATTATCTTTAGTAGCTTTTATGAACCAATCGTTTAAGTCTGTGTCACTTGTGAATAGACGCATATTATAGTCTAAGAAACTGTTTAACTCGCCTATACCGATAACTCCACCGATAGTTTCGCGATAAGCTTCTAAAGTTCTATCACCTTTAATGTTACTTTCTTTAGAACCAACCTTAATCAAGAAGTCTAACACACTAACATTCTTACCGTAGAAGTCCGGTTTGAATAACATTAACTCTTTAATATTAAAGTCATCGAATTTAACTCCGTAGTAACGGTTGAGGTAAGACAATCCAAGAAGAACTGCAGCCTTATTGTCATCAATTTTCTTAATCAAGGCACGTTTAGCGGCTTCATCTGTGTTAAGTTGGTGATCTTCATTTTCCACTAACTTCGTAACGAATTGAGTCAGATTATCTTTAACATACTTGAAGCTTTCTTCTAAGTACAAATCCTTAATTGCATTGACTTTATTGCCACCAGTTCTACCCAAGTGTTGGTAAATCGGGTCAGATTGCAATTCAACAGGGCTTAATTTGCTTTCAATAGCACTGATTAAGTCAGCACGATCTTTAACAACCATGTTTGGTGTGTAAACAACTTCACCAAGCTCAGCGACACTATACTCTTTTACTTGCTTAACTTGAGAGTCCTTAGGAGAAATCGTAAATATATCTTTCGTCTTATCTGCGTAGTGAACCATAATATGGTCGGCATCTGTAAGGTCTGTGACAAAGTCATTGCCTTTCATTGCAGTTACAGACAATACTTCTTTAGTCATTAATGGACTATCAGTAGCTAATTTATTTCCTTGATTTACAATCCACTCTTTATTGTAGAACGGTTGAAGTTTTTCAACATTACGATAAGCAAGTTCACGGTCTGCATTGTAATCTTGAGTATCTTTGTAAGTGTCAGATTTTGGTTTAACTAGGTTCAGTTTATTTGTAACAGGATCATTAATTGTATACTCATGAGCAGTAATACCCATATTAGCAAATTTTGCTAGAGCATCTGTTTCTGAAATACCTTTAATTTGCTTAGATTTATTATATGAAGATAAACCTGTTGCAACATCTTTTACATAGAAGTTATTCTTGAAGTTATCAAATCCAAAGTATGAATCCCCTGTATCTACTGAACTTGCTCCGTACATGATTTCACCATTGGTTACTTTCATCATACTTACGTTATTTTCTACCCAACCCCAGTCATAGTTTTCATGGATCAAACCACCACTTTGACCATGGTTTTTAAGAGTCATCGTACCTTTAATAAATGAATTCTTCAATCGACCACGTTGCTTGAAGTCATTTGGATTTCCACCATGGTTAACCTTAGCGACAAGTCCACCAACCTTAGAATTATTAGCGACAATATTTCCATCGAAATAAACGCTATCCGTGTTACTTCTCCAGCTTTCGCTAACAAGTCCACCAGACCACCAGCCTTTATCACCAACACTTGTAACATTCCCAACGAAGGCAACATTACGCATATCTGCTTCATCCAGTTTGTTGACCATACCCGTAACGTCATTATTTCCCACTACATTACCAGTTACTTTAATGTTTTCAATGGTTGATTTTTTAAACATCTCACCAAGAGGAGCCACTTTATTTTCTCCTGGCAAGTTAATATTAACATTACCGAGATTAATATCATGCACATGCGCATTTTCAACTCTAGCAAATAGTGGACGTTCAAGGTTATGAATTGTAAATCTACCGCCATCATTACTTAGTAATTTACCTTTGAATGTTGAAGTTACGTAAGATTTACCATTCCCTTTTACATTTGCTGCATTCAAATCTGCACCAAGTTTGAACTCACCCGTTGGATTAGCTTGCATATCTTTTACAAGCTCGTTGAAGTTGTAGTAAACGTTACCTTCTTTTGATTTTTGTTTTTCAAAGTAATGAACATACTCTTCACTTAGTGTATCATCAGCTCTACGTTGAACTAAGTCAGGAGCTTTTGCTACCACTTTGTACAATGTTTTTCCATCAACAACAACTTCTTCAACAGAACTTACCGCAAGTCTTGTTGTTTTGTTATCATGAGTTGTCACTCGTAAGTAAAGTGGAGCAACGTCTGTCGGCTTTTCAGATAATAAGCTCTTATCTGTTTCAACACCGGCATCATCCACACTCATCAAGCTTGTTTCTTTGATATTTTTGATTTCAACTTTTTTGAGGTCAATTCTTAGAGGTTCTTCATTCAGAACTACTTCCTCATCGCCTTCACCACGGTCATAAACCATCTTAGTTTCAATCTTATAATCTTTGTAGTATTGTAAATCTGTCAGGCTAGCTGTTAAGTTATCAGGTGAAACATTCAATGTTTTCACAATCTCATCACCTTTTTTCAGAGTTAAGGTGATAGATTTAATGGCCGCCTTGCTTGGATTTTCTAGACTGTATTTAACATCTGAAGTACGTTTCAAATCCTTAGGTTCAACTGCAGTGATGGTCAATACTGGTTTTTCAAAGGTCTTGGTACCACGTTTCAAAATTCGGTCTTGAGGGGCCTCAAGGATTTCCTCTGTAACTTTTGGAGCGTCTTCTGTTTTAACTCCCTTAATGGTATTAAAGGTCTTGGTGATTTTTTTCTGACCTTCTTTACCTTCTTGAGCTACAACTTCTAAACCTTTTTTCAGTTGAGCATCTTCTTCAATCTTTTCTTCGAATGGAATCTTTTCAAGGCTTTCCTCTACAAGAGTTCCTTCAATTGGTTTTGTACCACGGCTTACCTGTTGATTTACAGGCTCCTTGGTCACTTCCGTACTAGTTGAAAGAACTTGGTCAGTTTTGACACCTTCTACCGTTTTATAGGTTGTTTTTGTAACTTGACTTCCTTTTTCACCATTTCGTAGGACAGTTTCTTCGTCTGTATACTTAGTTGGATCCTCAGTCGTTTCAGTTTTGTAGTCAATTTCTGTAGTTGATTCTTCGACAAGGGTTCCCTCAGTTACCTTATACTCAGGTAACTGTTCTTGTACAAGAGCTTGACCTGCTTTGCCTTCCTCTTGTGTACCTTTTACTTCGATTGGAGCTTCTGGCAATTCTGGCTGTGTGAGTGCTTGACCTTCCTTACCTACCTCCTGAGTTCCTTTAGACTCTACTTTAGCCTCTGGCAATTCAGGTTGTGTTAGAGCTTGTCCTACCTTACCTTCTTCTTGAGTTCCTTTTGATTCTACTGGAGCCTCTGGCAATTCAGGTTGTGTTAAGGCTTGGCCAGTTTTGCCTGCCTCTTGGGTTCCTTTAGCTACTTGGTGGCTTGGTTCAGTTTGTGGTACTGGAGTTGGAGCAGGTTGCACCTCTTTCTTAGTTCCGACTGCAATGACTTGCGACACAGGATTTTGAACCACTTGGTCTTCAATGACTTCTCTAACTTCTTGACCATTGACCATCGATACTTTAGTTACAAGGCGACGCTGACCCTTTACTCCAGCTGTGACGATACGAGTCTGTCCTTCTGCTAGATTCGCATCTGGGTTTGTGACCGTTTCAAAAGGAATCTCAACCAAGCTCTCTTCCTGTCTAACCTGAGGGCTCTCAGAAACTGGTTTTTCTTCAATCGCAGGAGCAACTGGATTCTCTACTACAGGTTTTTCGACGGCAATTTCCGAAGCAACAGCAGGTCTTTCTTGAACGACTTCTGTTTTCTCGATTTCTTTTGAACTTTGCTTTTCTACTGGCAACTGAGACTTCTCAGCTGAAGCTGGTCTTGATGGATGGAGTTCTGCTTCCTTGAAGTAGCCAATGTATTCATAGCCATCAATGTGGATAATCCCTTCAGCCAAGCCTTCATGTGTAGAGGCTGAAATAGTTTGGTTATAAGAAAGCAATTCTTTATTTTCAAATGCAAATGTCCCGTAAGGTACAAAGGTGCTGGCTCCTAAAGAACCAATCAAGAGAACACCTAGGACTTCTCTACGACCTTTTTTAGACACCAAAAAGACTGCTAGAGAAGCCGTTGCCAAGCCAAGACCTGCCAAGGCTAGCTCCTTACTTCCCGTGTATGGAAGTTGTTGACTGTTAGTTGCCTTCTTGCGATAAACTACATATAGAATATCATCATCTTGAAATTCTGTAGGAACCTCATGGTGAATCAGGGCTTTTTCAGACTCGGTCAACTCCTGCTCCGCCAGATAACGGTAATGAACACTATGAGCACTGCCGACTTCATTGGCTTGCACCTTATCCACTGAAAGGGTACTAGCACCAAAAAGGAAGGCCCCGATGGCTACAGGACCTACCCCAACAGTTAGCTTACGAATCGAATATTTTGTGATTTTTTCTAGTTGCTGTTTTGTTTTTCTCATTCTCACGACTTTCTAATAGAATCTTGCGGATAGTGCGCACGCGCACCTCCAATTAATTTTGGACGACTAGCCAGAGCCGTTACATGGGCATGGCCAATCTCTCTCAAAAGAGGGCGAATCGGAACCTGAACATGCTTGACATGCATGCCAATTGCAGTGTCTCCGATATCCAATCCAGCATGAGCCTTGATAAATTCAACCTCAACTGGATCCTGCATAAACTTGAAGGCTGCCAACTGACCTGAACCTCCTGCATGAAGGGTAGGAAGGACACTGACGATTTCCAGACCAAACTGCTCTGCCACCTGACGTTCAACAACGAGGGCCCGATTGACATGTTCACAACCTTGAACAGCTAGATGAATTCCTTTTTCCTCTAGGATATCTAGGATGGTTTTCACAATGATTTCGCCAATTTCTTGGCTGGATTCCTTGCCAATTTGACCACCTATCACTTCACTAGAAGAAAGGCCCAAAACAAAGATAGATCCTTGCTTCAAATTGGCCTTTTCCAATACATCTTCTACAATCTGGCTTGTCTCTCTTTGAATGTCTTTTTCCTTCATACTTGATACCTCTTTTATCACTATCTATCATATCGTTTTTTCTTGTTTTTAGCAAGATAGACAACCTGAAAATCTTACTCCAACCTGCATAAAACTCCCAGAATTGACTGGGAGTTAGTTAGTTTCTATTCTATTTATGTATATTTCAACTGTCGTCCCTTTTGAGGGAATAGAATCGATCTTCATTTGGTAATCTTCTCCAAAATGAAGTTTGAGCCGTTGGTCAACATTTTGCAGACCAACTCCCCCACGTTTGAGTTGACTTTGACTACTATCGCCAGCAACTTGGAAGCCAACGCCATCATCCTCAATGCGGATGACCAAGCCCGAATCCTGTTTCTGGACAGAAACTCTAATATGTCCTTGACCTTCCTTCTCCTTGATGCCATGGTAAAGAGCATTTTCTACCAAGGGTTGTAACACCAACTTGGGCAAGACTAGATGATCAAAGACAGGATTTTCCTCAATCTCATATTCCAGCTTATCCCCATAACGTTGTTTCTGGATAAAGAGATACTGGCGGACATGATTGATTTCGTCAGACAGGGAAATCAAGTCCTTGCCTTGATTGAGCGCCAAGCGGAAATAAGTCGCTAAGGACTTGGTCACCTGCACCACTCGCTGACTATCCTGAAATTCAGCCATCCAGATGATGGTGTCCAAGGTATTATAGAGGAAATGCGGATTAATCTGGCTTGATAAAGCTTGAAGTTGGTACTGACGGGTCGTTTCTTCCTGCCTGCGAATATCTGCCATCAGCTGATCAATCTGATCCAACATGGCATTAAATTGGCGAGTCACTTCTCTCAGTTCATGGGCACCAGTTTCCTTGGCACGAAGATTCTGATTACCAGAAGCAATCTCCAGCATGGTTTCTCTCAGGTCATTCAAAGGAGCAATCCATCGCTTGAGACTGAACCACACCAAGCAGAGACAGGCAAGAAGAGAGGTGACACTAGCCCCAAGCAAGGTCCACAAGAGTTGACTTCGAACCTGGTCTAACTTCTCCAACGAAGACACGCCAAGCACCTTCCAATCAGTTCCAGCAATCCTTTCTTGACTAACATAGGATTTGTGATCTGGAGTATAGCCCTGCCCTGTCTCAATGTAGGGTTTCATAGCCTCCATTTCGCTAGACGAACTATAAACTGTGTGTTGAGGATGATAAACAAATTCATGGTTTTCATTGATGATAAAGGCAAAGCCCTGCTGCCCCAACTGGAGTTGATTGAGATAGGCTTCCAGAGTTTCATAAGAAATATCCAAACGAAGCACACCCAGATTGGCTCCCTTTGCATCAACAAGTTCTTGAGTGACAGAAATGACCCACTGACTATCTGATTTACGAGCTGGTGTCAAAACTGCCTTCGCCCCCTGATGAATGGCCTTTTGGTACCAATCCTCAGCCATCATATCAGAGGAAGTTTTCATCTGCACACTGTCATCTGTAGAAATGACCTGACCGGATTTAGTCACCAGCACAACAGTTTTCAAGTCCTGGTCTGCCTTTAAGATGGTCAAAAATAGATCTCGAATTCCCTTGACCTTGTCTTGACTGGGATTCTCAGCATAGTCTAGGACATCCGTCTGCTTGGTCAAACTGGTAGAGGTGGTTTCTAATTTTTTGATATAAGACTGAATAAAGTGGCTAGTCTGGCTGATAGTCGTTTGGCTATTACCCTCAATAGTAGCCTCAATGGCTGATGAACTCGATTGATAGTAGAAAGTCCCAACCAGAGCTAGGAGAATGAGAAAAACCAGAAAGATGGAAATAACCATTCTAACTAAAAGAGAAGAACGCTTCATCGGCCTTCTCCCTTCTTAAACTGACGAGGTGTCACACCTGCAATCTGTTTAAAACGTTGGGTAAAATAGTTCATATCTTCAAAACCAACCTTTTCGGCTATCTCATAAATCTTTAAATCTGTAGTCAGAAGCAAGAGCTTGGCTTGTTTGACACGTTCTCTCACCAGATAATCCTGAAAAGGCAGGCCCAACTCTTTCTTAATCAAAGAACTCAGATAAGTCGGACTAAAGCCCAAGTCACTGGCCAAACTCTTTAAACTAAATTGGCTATCGGATAGATGAGACTGGATTTTCTGAGCCATATTTCCTTCAAACTTATCGGTCAATAAATCTTGTAACTGCTCTTCTTTTTCTTCCTTATCCAACTTTTGCTTGATTTTCCCCAACATTTCCTCAATATCCTGACGAGAAAAGGGCTTGAGCAGGTAGTCGTCCACACCTAGTTTGACAGCAGACAAAGCATAATCAAAATCATCGTAACCTGTTAAAAAAACCAAATGCACCTGAGGATAGGTTTCTCGGACCAGACTGGCCAACTGGATGCCATTTAGCTGAGGCATGTTGATATCGGTTAAAATGATATCTGGCACCTGCTTTTGAATCAAGTCCCAAGCCTGCCTTCCATTTTCAGCCTGACCGATGATTTCCATATCGTAGGCTGCTACATTGACCAGCTTGGTCAAGCCTTGTCTTACCAGATATTCATCTTCTACGATTAAGATTGTGTAGGTCATGCTTCTCTCCTTTGTCACTTACTAGTATCAGTATAGCAAAATTCTCCTCTAACTGCTTAGGAAAGCCCCCTTAATCAACATAATCTAGTAAATAAGCGTAGCCTTTTTCTTCCATTTGGTTTTTGGGAATAAAGCGGATAGAGAGACTATTAATACAGTAGCGCAAGCCACCCTTGTCCTGTGGTCCATCCGTGAAGACATGACCAAGGTGAGAATCTCCAACTCGGCTCCGCACTTCCATGCGTGTCATATTGTAGGACTTATCTTCCTTGTAAGTCGCAACATCTGGACTGATGGGTTGGGTGAAACTAGGCCAGCCACAACCAGACTCAAACTTATCCTTTGATGAAAAGAGGGGTTCGCCAGTTGCTACATCCACATAGATACCAGATTCAAATTTATCCCAGTAGCGGTTTGAAAAAGCTCGTTCTGTTTGATTTTTCTGGGTGACTGCATACTCCTCAGGTGACAAGGTCTTTTTCAATTCTTCATCACTTGGTTTGGGATATTTGCTGGCATCGATGACGGGGTAGGCAGCCTGATTGACATTGATATGGCAGTAGCCATTTGGATTTTTCTTGAGATAGTCTTGGTGGTAATCCTCTGCCACTACAAAATTCTTCAAGGTCTCCTTTTCAACTGCTAGAGGTTGATCGTATTTCTTAGCTACCTCATCAAAGACTTGGTTGATCACTTCTAAATCCTTGTCATCTGTGTAATAAACACCAGTACGGTACTGGGTTCCCACATCATTTCCTTGTTTATTTTTGCTGGTTGGATTGATAATGCGGAAATAATGAAGCAGGATTTCCTTGAGGGAAATTTGATTGGCGTCATAGGTGACATGGACAGTCTCCGCATGACCTGTTTGGTTAATCAATTCGTACTTGGTTGTTTCCCCTCTACCATTTGCATAGCCTGATACGGCATCTGTCACCCCGGAAACACGTGAGAAATATTCCTCCACTCCCCAGAAACATCCCCCAGCTAGATAAATTTCGTGCAAGTCTGCATCTTTACTAACTTCTGTTTTTTTCACTGTTTTTCCTCCTTGGCTAACTGCCGCTTTCTCAATTTGCGAGCTATCTGTCTGCCCTGCATTTCGCATCAATAGAAAATAGAAACCGGTTATGGCTAGGAAAAAGATTCCTGCCAAGACAAACAATTTTACTTTATCATTCATGACCTTTCTCTACCCCATTTCTTTCAATGTTTTTAAAATCATATCCTTATCCATAAAACCAGGTTGCGTTTTGACTAGCTTACCTTCCTTGTCTATAAAGGCTTGAGTTGGATAAGAACGAACACCATAACTTTCCAAAAGTTTACCTGACGGATCAATTAAAACTGGAAAATTTTTATAATCCAATCCCTTGTACCAGTTCTTAAAGTCAGCTTCAGATTGTTCACCCTTGTGTCCAGGAGAGGCCACTGTCAAGACCACATAATCATCACTAGCATCCTTAGCAATTTCATCCGTGTCAGGAAGACTGGCCAGACAGATTGAACACCAAGAAGCCCAGAATTTGAGATAGACTTTCTTGCCCTTGTAATCAGACAAGCGGTAGGTCTTGCCATCTACTCCCGTCAGTTCAAAATCAGCAACCGCCTGACCTTTAGTCGCAGTTTGTGAACTGACTTGTTCTGTTTTTGTTTGCTCCTTCATAGTAGATTCGTCTGACATATTTTTAGCCGAACAGGCTGCCAAGCAACAGATTGAGCCTACTCCAAGGAGACATGTTTGCCATTTTTTCATTTCTTTTTCCTCTCTATTCAAATAATGTAGTCAAAATGGAAGCATTTCCCAAAAGCACCAAGATTCCCATCACGATAATGAGGAAACCACCCACTTTTTTGAGGGTTCCGAGATAGGGATGGAGTTTTCGGAAATGTTTCAAAACATAGCTGGAGGCAAGAGCTAGAACCAAAAATGGTAGCGCTAGACCCAGCGTATAGATTAACATGAGACCAGCTCCCTGCCAAGCACCTGAACCACCTGAAGCCGCCAAGGCCAAAACAGAGCCCAGAACCGGTCCCACACAAGGCGTCCAAGCAAAACTAAAGGTCAACCCCAGTAAAAATGCCTGACTATAGCCCTTACCCTTTTGCCCCTGTCTCTTTAATTGTAGCCTTCTTTCCTTGTAGAGTCCCTGAAAATGTAAGACTTCCATCTGGTGCAAGCCCAAGAGAATGATAACCGCACCCGTCACATACTGAAACCAAGAAGCATACAGCAAATTGCCTAAAAAACCAGCTCCATAACCCAGCAAGATAAAAACAAAGGAAATCCCTGCTATAAAGGCCAGAGTTCGCAATAAACTAACAAGTGAGATTGAATATTTTCCACTAGAAACCTGAGCACCATCTTTGTCATCCAGCAAGACCCCTGCATAAACCGGCAACAAGGGTAAGATACAAGGAGAAAAAAAAGAAAGAATTCCAGCAAGAAAAACACTGATAAAAAAGATTATATTATCCATTGTCTTCCTCCATTCTTTGATTTGATAGGACTATTATAGCCCCAAAACTCCAGAAAAAACAGGGACAATGATAGGGAAAAATAGGAATTTAATCAGGTTATGTAAAAAAAGCCAGACAAAGTCTGACTTTGATGGAAACTGAAAAGAAATTTCACTAGTCTTCCCTACTTATCTGATAATAAATAAGGTCCGCAAGATAGCCTTTTCTCTCTACACCATTGGTAATAGTCTTTAGATAGGACATTCCAGCCTTCTCCATGACACGACCTGAAGCTGGATTGAGACTGGCATAACGTGCCTTGACTTCTTGAAAACCTGCTTAAGTAAAACAAAAGTCCAAGACAGCTTTCAAGGCCTCCGTCATTATACCATGACCCCAGTAAACCTTTCCTAGCACATAGCCAATTTCACAAGAAGAATCGTTCTCATCCATTGCAACGATGCTGATATCTCCTATCACTTGTTCTGGATTTCCTTTGAGACAAATCGCCCATTTGTAATAGTTGGGATTGGTATAGGAGGCAACCCAATTTCGAATCGAGTTCCGAGTCACCTCGACACCAGAATGAGGATCCCAGGTGACATAGGTTAGATTCTCAGCAGACGAAGCCCAATTCTGAAACATAGCTTCTGCATCACTCTCCACAAATCTTCTTAAAATCAAACGTTCTGTCTGTAATATTTGTGTACCAATAGATTTCATGATGCTACCTCACTTTCTGATAGATGATTCTCTATCCAATCTCCATTGAAACTTGTTTTGCTTTTAAATTTCAAGGTAATAAGCTAAAAAGGTCCCCCGGACCTTCTCACGCTTTCTTATTTCAAGGTGAGAGGCTGAAAACCTCCACTGGAGGTTCCTCATTTTCTTATTTCTAAACTCGGGGTAAAAAGGTCCCCCGGACCTTCTCTCACTTTCTTATTTCAATGTGAGAGGCTGAAAACCTCCACTGGAGGTTCCTCGTTTTCTTATTTCTAGACTCGGGGTAAAAACCTCCACTGGAGGTTTTTACTCCCAAAAGTCATCAAAGACGGTGATTGGTAGGTGGCGTTTATGTTGTCCTTTGTGCCACCAGTTTTCGATTCTTGCTTGGGCTTCTGGGTTAATTGTTTTGCCTTCTAGGTAGTCGTCAATCTCTTCATAGGTGACTCCGAGGGCTACTTCGTCAGCTAGGCCTGGTTTGTCTTCTTCTAGGTCTGCTGTTGGGATTTTTTCATAAAGGGCTGGGTCTGCACCAAGTTCCTGCAAGAGTTGTTTTCCTTGGCGTTTATTGAGGCGGTAAAGAGGGAGAATATCTGCACCACCGTCACCAAACTTGGTAAAGAAACCTGTGATATTTTCCGCAGCATGGTCTGTTCCAATGACCGCTCCGCTATGGGAACCAGCAAGGGCATACTGAGCAATCATACGGCAACGAGCCTTGATATTGCCCTTGTTAAAATCTGAAACAGGACTACCTGTCGCTTCAACTGCAGCTGTCATGGCATCAGCTGATTCCTTGATATTCACAACCAAGCTGACATCTGGCTGGATGAAGGCTAGAGCTTTTTGAGCATCTGCTTCATCAGCTTGCACTCCATATGGCAGGCGGACAGCGATAAATTTGTAGCTGTCATCTCCCGTTTCTGCTCGAAGTTCTTCCATAGCTAGTTGAGCCAATCGACCTGCTAAGGTTGAATCTTGTCCTCCAGAAATCCCTAGTACAAAAGTTTTAAGGAAGGGGTGTTTTTTCAAATATCTTTTTAAAAAATCAATGGAACGACGAATTTCTTCCTGAGCATCAATCACCGGTTTGACACCCAGCTCTTGGATAATCGTTTCTTGCAAACTCATTCTTCTTCTCCTTCACCGAGGGCTTCCTTGCGCATTTTGTCAATCAAGTCCATCTTGTCTTGCCATACATCACGCGCCAAATCCACTGGATAATGCTGCGGATTGAGCACACGCTTGTACTCATCCCAAAGCTTGTCAAATTCCTTACGAGCATAATCCTGAATCTCAGTCAAGCTAGGTAGCTTGTAAATCAATTTTCCGTCCTTGAAAATATCCACCAATAGAGGAACGGCATCAAAATTACGAACGGTCTTCTTGATGTAGGTATAAGTCGGATGGAACATCT
>CAURTM010000030.1:0-16210 GCA_963527735.1 uncultured Streptococcus sp. | reverse complement strand
TGAGGTCTCACTCCACGACGAATATTTGTGAAAAAATCAGCCACACCTTCAAAGGTAATCTCTTCTGGCGAACCGAAGGTCATCATTAAAATTGCTTTTTTCATAATCGCTTCCTTGTGATATTTTTATCAAGTTTATTTTATCATTTATCCATTAATAAGTAAACGCCAACATAGTGAATTTCCCGAACTTCTGTCTTTTGTTTTTCTTTTCTTTCTATGATACAATGGAAAAAATGAATTCAAAAGGAGTTTTTTATGACTTATCCCAATCTCTTGGACCGCTTTTTAACCTACGTTAAGGTCAACACGCGCTCTGATGAACACTCTACTACTACTCCAAGTACGCAGAGTCAGGTTGACTTCGCAACCAATGTTCTTATCCCTGAAATGAAACGTGTTGGATTACAAAATGTTTATTATCTACCAAATGGTTTTGCAATTGGAACCTTACCAGCCAATGATCCATCTTTAACACGTAAGATTGGCTTCATCTCCCACATGGATACTGCTGATTTTAATGCCGAAGGAGTCAATCCTCAGGTGATTGAAAACTACGATGGTGGTGTGATTGAACTTGGAAATTCTGGTTTCAAACTCGATCCAGCTGACTTTAAGAGTCTTGAAAAATATCCAGGACAAACGCTCATCACAACAGATGGAACAACCTTGCTAGGAGCTGATGACAAGTCAGGAATTGCTGAGATTATGACTGCCATTGAATATCTGACTGCTCACCCTGAAATCAAACACTGTGAGATTCGTGTTGGTTTTGGTCCAGATGAAGAAATCGGTGTTGGTGCTAATAAATTTGATGCAGAAGATTTTGATGTTGATTTTGCCTACACAGTTGATGGTGGCCCACTAGGTGAACTTCAGTACGAGACCTTTTCAGCAGCTGGTGCTGAATTGCATTTCCAAGGACGCAATGTCCACCCTGGTACTGCCAAAGGGCAAATGGTCAACGCCCTTCAGCTAGCGATTGATTTTCATAATCAACTTCCAGAGAATGACAGACCTGAGTTAACAGATGGTTACCAAGGTTTCTATCATCTTATGGATGTGACAGGTAGTGTTGAGGAGGCGCGTGCAAGCTACATCATTCGTGATTTTGAAAAAGATGCCTTTGAAGCGCGTAAAGCAGCTATGCAGTCAATCGCTGATAAGATGAATCAAGAACTTGGGAGCGACCGTGTCACCCTAAACTTGACAGATCAGTACTACAATATGAAAGAAGTCATTGAAAAAGATATGACTCCAATTACCATTGCTAAAGCCGTTATGGAAGATTTGGGAATCACTCCTATAATCGAACCAATCCGTGGAGGGACAGACGGCTCTAAGATTTCCTTTATGGGAATCCCAACTCCTAATATCTTTGCGGGAGGAGAAAATATGCACGGACGTTTTGAATACGTCAGCCTTCAGACTATGGAACGTGCAGTTGATACAATCATTGGCATCGTAGCTTATAAAGACTAAAAATAGGCTGGGCAAAAACTCAATTTTAAGAGAAAATGAAGTAAATCTTCACACAATAAAACGCATAGTATCAAGGTTTTCGGCTCCTGATACTGTGCGTTTTTTGATTATAAATGCGAATTATTTAGTAGCACTTCTCTTTATTGATGAACAGCTTGAGCTGCTGTGATGAGGGTCAACTTGTAAACATCATCTGCATTACATCCACGAGAAAGATCGTTAACAGGCTTGTTCAAACCTTGCAAAACAGGACCTACTGCCGCAAAGCCACCAAGACGTTCTGCCATCTTGTAGCCGATATTTCCTGCCTCGATACCTGGGAAGATGAAGACATTTGCTTGACCAGCTACTGTACTTCCCGGAGCTTTAAGAGCTGCAGTTTCGGGAACAAAGGCTGCATCAAATTGCAACTCACCATCGATTTCAAGATCAGGACGCAAGTCGTGAGCAATCTTAGTTGCTTCAACGACCTTATCAACGCTTTCACCAAACCCTGAACCTTTAGTAGAATAGCTCAGCATGGCAATTTTAGGCTCGATGCCAAACATCTTAGCTGTGATTGCTGAGTTGATAGCAATTTCAGCTAAGGCTTCTGCATCTGGATTAATATTGATAGCACAGTCACCAAATAGATAACGTTCCGTACCACGAACCATGAGGAAGGCACCTGAAGTACGAGTCACATTTGGACGAGTTTTAATGATTTGAAGGGCTGGGCGAACTGTTGAAGCAGTTGAGTGAATCGCACCTGATACCATTCCATCAACCAAGCCCAGGTAAACCAACATGACACCAAAATAGTTGACATCTTCAACCAAAACCTTGCGTGTATCTTCTTCAGACATTTTGCCCTTGCGACGCTCCACCAAGGCAGCAACCATTTCTTCAAATTGAGGATAATGTTGAGGGTCAATAACTTCATAACCATCCATAATCCCTTCAATTTCAAGATAAATTTTAATTTTTTCAGGATTTCCAAGCAAAACAGGAATCACTTCTGTTTCTTTTACCAGGCGTTTAGTTGCTTGAAGAATACGAGGTTCTTCCCCTTCAGGGAGAACGATACGAGCATTTTTACCAACTAGGTTGGCTTTGAGACTTTCAAAAACTTCCATGAGTTTTCTCCTTTAAGATAATAATTATACTCTGAAACAGTTTTTATAGAGTATTAGTTGATAACTGGGTAATAAGGTTGCTAAAATCATCCGGCAAGGGACTTTCTAACTGCAAGTCTTGCTCTAAAAATGGATGATAAAAGGATAGGTAATGGCAATGCAGAGCCTGACGTTGGATGCCGTCGTCCAGACTACCACCATACAAATCATCTCCCAACAAAGGAAAACCAATATGAGAAAAGTGGACTCGGATTTGGTGGGTTCGACCAGTGTGCAGACGAATATCGACCAAATGAATATTCCCATAAGAAGCGACAATCTTGTAAGAAGTATGGGCATACTTTCCACCTTTTGCCACCCGTCTGGTGATAATAGAGTCTTCATCACGCGCAATCGGAGCAATAATTTCCCCCTCTGACTCCAAATATCCATCTCCTTTAACGAGGGCAAAGTAGCGTTTTTCAATGGACTTTTTCTGCAACTGCTTGTCCAATCGTGCATGGGCATAGCCGTGCTTGGCAAAGAGCATCAAGCCAGAAGTATCCCTATCAAGCCTGGTCACAATGTGAACCTGCTGATTTTCATAGTCTTGCTTGACGTAGTAACCCTTGATAAAATTGGCAATGGTATTGGAGTGATTAACACTAGGAATAGAAGCCACTCCATAGGGTTTGTTTAAGACTAGAAAATGGTCATCCTCATAGAGAATATCCAGTGGTCGCTCGATAGCTTCTAGAGTTTCAAAGCCTTCCTCAGCGGGAATGTCAATGGTAACGCGGTCTCCAAGATCCAATAGATACGTTGCATTTTGCGGTTGGTCATTGACTAGAATAGCTCCACCTCGAAACTTAATCTTGGCCAGAAGCCCCTTAGAAACCTCATGCTTTTTCAAAAAGGTCTTAACCTTGACATGCTCATCTGCGATAAATTCAAACCTCATTCATCCACCTCGCCGATGAAAGCGTCCTTAACGCGATTCCAGAAACTGGTGTGGCTAGGTGATGCGACAAAGTGAATCTTATGATGGTCGATTTGATACTCAATTCGCTCAATATTACGGAAAGAATAAACGCTATTGTCAACCGAAATAGTATGGTAATCGTTTCTCGTTGGAATGAGTTCAATCTTATCCTTCTTAGGCACAATAATGGACGAACCTAGCGTTCGATAGACGCGATTATTAAGGCTGGCAATTTCCGTCAACTGAAGAGCTTCAATGGTAGGATGCAAAACAGCTCCACCAAGCGACTTGTTATAGGCTGTACTGCCAGTCGGAGTCGAAACTGTTAGCCCGTCTCCACGAAAACGCTCAAAGGGAACACCATTGATGACAATATCTGCTACCATGGTTCGATCAGACCTGCGGATACTAGCTTCATTTAGTGCTCTGAAAATCTTAACTTCACCATTTCCAAGAAAGACCTTCACATTTAGAACAGGGTATGATACCTTTGCCCCAGTATCTAGTTGCAAATTAGTCACTAGCTTGTCCAACTCAAAATCACGGTAGTCCGTATAGAAGCCCAAATGTCCAGTATGAACACCGATAAAGCGGACCTTATCAAGTTGATTTTCGTACTTATGAAAAGCCGACAAGAGCATGCCATCCCCACCAATGGAAATAACAATGTCCGGGTTGGTATCATTGAGTATAAACTGATTTCTCTTCAAACGATCTCGCAATTCATACAAAACCCTTTGACTCTGAGGTTTTCTATTGGCTATCAGGTCAATTCGTTTACCTGTATTCTTCATCTGTATCGTCACTGTTTCCTACACCGTCATTTAATTTTCTACTCAAAGGATCAAAAAGAGCCTGGGCTTCTTGGATATCATCTCGAATTTTACCCATTTCTTCATCCAACTGATGGGCGATTCTAGCTGTAATTTCCAGTCGCTTCTTAATTTCCTCTGGGAAATCCCCTTGGTACTTGTAGTTGAGAGAATGTTCTATTGTTGCCCAGAAATTCATGGCCAAGGTACGTATTTGAATTTCTGCCAAAATGGTCTTGGCTCCATTGATGGTGTCAACCGTATATTCTACTACCACATGATAGGAACGGTAGCCTGAAGCCTTTCGATGAGTAATGTAATCTCGCTCCTGTATGATCCGCATATCCTGACGCTTGCGCAAAATAGCCACAACTTCTTGGACGTCATCTACAAACTGGACCATCACACGCAAACCAGCAATATCCTGTAAATCGTGTTCCAAGGTTGCATAAGTAATGCCACGACGAGCCATTTTTTCCTTGATACTTTCAATTGGCTTGACTCTACCAGTCACAAACTCAATCGGAGAATGCTTATTTTGCTTACGATATTGCTTACGAATACCACGTAGTTTAATCTTTAACTCACCAACAGCTTGAATGTAAGGATCTAGAAATTCTTCCCATTCTAAGGTCATATATTCTCCCTTGTTCTCATATTATCCTTCAAAAATATCTTTGATTTTTTCTCCAGATTCATATACAATAAATACAATGCTTATTATACCATAAATCCGCTTTCAACGATAAAGAAAAGGTAAGAAAAATGAAACATTTAGAAATTGAATTGAAAACACTCTTGAAAAAAGATGAATATAATCGTCTAAAAGACCAGTTCACAGATGTCACTCCTGTTCTTCAAAAAAATTACTACATCGACACGCCTGATTTTGAACTGCGAGAAAAGAAAGTTGCTATGCGCATTCGGACCTTTGAAGACTGGGCAGAATTGACACTCAAAGTCCCGCAAAGTGTTGGAAACATGGAATACAATCAAAAATTGCAACTAAAAGATGCTGAGAACTATCTGAGTAAGGAAGAACTTCCTCAAGGGCTAGTACTGGATGAATTGGCGAAACATGGTATCCAAACTAGTGAGTGGCAGGTTCTTGGTTGTCTAACAACGCTTCGCTATGAAATGAAGACAGCTATTGGTCTCATGGCGCTGGATGAAAGTCAGTACTTTGATATGACAGATTACGAATTAGAGCTTGAAGTGGAAAATCATGAGCAAGGCAAACAGGATTTCCAACAATTTTTAGAGGAAAATCAGATTTCCTACCAAAAAGCTCCTTCAAAATTGGTTCGATTTGTCAAAAGCATGAAAAATAGCTGAAATAATCTCTATTTTTTGGTAAAATAGAAAAGATAAAAATACACAAATCCCAGTTCATATAGGCTAAGCAGATACGACTAGGATTTAAAAAGTTTACAGAGGACGGTCTATAATGTCAGATAGAAAAAACATGAAACTTTTCGCACTCAACTCTAACCAAGAGATTGCACAGAAAATTGCCCAAGCTGTTGGTGTCCCACTTGGAAAACTATCATCACGTCAATTTTCAGACGGAGAAATCCAAGTGAATATCGAAGAAAGTGTCCGTGGTTATGATGTTTACATCATCCAGTCTACAAGTTTCCCTGTTAACAACCACCTAATGGAATTGTTGATCATGGTTGACGCTTGTGTGCGCGCAAGTGCCCACAGCATCAACGTTGTTCTTCCATATTTTGGCTATGCACGTCAAGACCGCATTGCTTCACCACGTGAGCCACTTACAGCTAAACTAGTTGCTAATATGCTGGTTAAGGCTGGTGTTGACCGTGTCCTTACCCTTGATTTGCATGCTGTTCAGGTGCAAGGCTTCTTTGATATTCCTGTTGACAACCTCTACACAGTTCCCCTATTTGCCAAACATTACTGCGATAAGGGGCTCCTTGGGTCAGATGTTGTCGTGGTTAGCCCTAAAAATTCAGGTGTGAAACGTGCCCGTAGCCTGGCTGAATATCTTGATGCTCCTATCGCCATTATCGACTACCCTCAAGACGATGCAACTCGCAACGAAGGATATATTATCGGTGATGTTGAAGGTAAAAAAGCTATCTTGATTGATGATATTTTAAATACAGGACGTACCTTCTCTGAAGCTGCTAAAATCGTTGAACGTGAAGGAGCTACAGAAATTTATGCTGTTTCTAGCCACGGTCTCTTCGTCGAAGGAGCTGCTGAACTTCTTGACAATACTAAGATTAAAGAAATTCTTGTGACTGATTCAGTAGCAACAAAAGAAAAAACTCCTAAAAACGTATGCTACATCACTGCTAGTGAGTTAATTGGTGATGCTATCGTCCGTATCCACGAAAGAAAACCAGTCAGCCCACTCTTTGCCTACAACAAAAAGAAATAAGGTGATTCTTTGATTTATTTGGACAATGCTGCGACGACTCCTATGTCAGCAGTTGCTATTTCAGCTATGATCAAGGTTATGAAAGAAACCCACGGAAATCCTTCTAGTATTCATGGTCATGGTCGTCAAGCTGGCAAACTCTTGAGAGAAGCCCGTCAGGAACTAGCTCAATTACTAGGGACAAAACCTCAACATATCTTTTTCACTTCTGGTGGGACTGAAGGCAACAATACTGCCATCATTGGCTACTGCCTTCGTCATCAAGAACAAGGAAAACATATCATCACAACTGCCATTGAGCACCATGCCGTCCTTGAAACCATTGATTACTTGGTTCAACACTTTGGTTTTGAAGCAACCATTATCCAACCAGAAAATCAAGAAATCACCGCCCAACAAATTCAAGAGGCCTTACGTGACGATACGATTTTGGTTTCTACCATGTTTTCCAATAATGAGACAGGAAACCTACTGCCCATTGCTGAAATTGGCCAAATACTCAAGCAACACCCTGCTGCCTATCATGTCGATGCAGTTCAGGCTATTGGTAAAATACCTATACACCCAGAAGAATTGGGCATTGATTTTCTCACTGCTTCTGCCCATAAATTCCATGGTCCTAAGGGAATCGGTTTTCTCTACGCATCTAGCATGGACTTTGATTCCTATCTACATGGTGGAGACCAAGAACAGAAAAAACGTGCAGGCACTGAAAATCTGGCTGCTATCGTAGGTATGGTTGCAGCCCTAAAAGAAGACCTAGAAAAACAAGAAGAACATTTCCAACATGTACAAAATCTAGAAACTGCCTTTCTTGCAGAGCTAGAAGGAATTCAGTATTACGTGAATAGAGGAGAACATCATCTCCCTTATGTTCTCAATATTGGATTTCCTGGTCAGAAAAACGACCTCTTACTCCTTCGTCTAGATTTAGCTGGAATTTCAATCTCTACTGGCTCAGCCTGTACGGCAGGCATTGTCCAATCCAGCCATGTTCTTGAAGCCATGTACGGAGCAAATTCAGAACGCTTGAAGGAATCCGTTCGTATCAGTCTCTCTCCACAAAATACTGTTGAAGAACTACAAACCCTCGCAAAAACCTTAAAAGAAATTATCGGAGGTTAGCCATATGGCATTTGAAAAAACCATTCAGTTAAAAAATTGTCGTTACGACTACACTCTTAGCCCTTCTGTAAAAAAATTCACCCTCAAAGACAACACCTTTTTTGAGACAAAAGTTGGTAACTATGAACTGACTCGCCTACTTGAAAAGGTACCAAACAGCGGTGAGGGCTTCCAACTCAAAATCATTATCAATAAAGAACTAACAGGAGCTAAAATCAATATCACTGACAAGTTTGGTCTTCGTCTGGTTGATATTTTCAAATCAGAAGACCACCACATTCATCAAGAAAAATTCTACTTCCTTATGGATAGCTTAGTAGAGCGTGGTGTCTTTACAAAATCGGAAAGATAGGTCCCATATGTTTGAACTGACCTATAAGGACAACTATCATGTAGAGCGTACACTCAAGTATGAGGATTATGAAGCTCTCATGCTGGCTCTGTCAGGATGTGTGACCCTGCCAGATACACTTTATGTAACTTCTCTGACTTTTAAGGGCCAGAAAGTTTACCAGGGTCTGGTCGGAGACCTCTACCGTTTTCTATCACATGCAGATTTTTTACATCAAAACTAAGATTTTTCTTAGTTTTTTCTTGTTTTTGTTGATTTTTTCACAATGTTTCTATAAAATAGAAGAATAGAAAGGTTGTGATTTTGTGAAAGATAAACAGTCTGCTATTCCAAAAGCTACAGCGAAAAGACTCTCTCTCTACTATCGAATTTTTAAGAGATTTCATGCAGAAAAGATTGAACGTGCCAACTCTAAACAAATTGCAGAGGCTATCGGTATTGATTCCGCGACCGTACGTCGTGATTTTTCCTATTTTGGTGAACTAGGTCGTCGTGGTTTTGGCTATGATGTCAAAAAACTGATGACGTTTTTTGCCGATTTACTCAATGATAACTCCATCACCAATGTCATGCTGGTTGGTATTGGAAATATGGGCCATGCCCTTCTCCACTACCGCTTCCACGAACGTAACAAGATGAAGATTATCATGGCCTTTGATCTAGATGACCATCCTGAAGTCGGTACCCAAACTCCTGATGGGATTCCCATTTACGGAATTTCTCAAATCAAGGATAAAATCAAGGATGCCGATGTCAAGACTGCTATCCTGACCGTTCCCAGCGTTAAATCACAAGAGGTCGCTAATCTCTTGGTGGATGCTGGCGTGAAAGGAATTCTCAGTTTTTCACCAGTCCATCTGCATTTACCAAAAGACGTGGTCGTTCAGTATGTCGATTTGACAAGTGAACTCCAAACCCTCCTCTATTTCATGCGAAAAGAGGATTAGAAAGCGAAAATCATTTTATGAAAAAACCAGTTATTGGGATTACAGGAAACGAAAAAACTCATCCAGATGATGACATCATGATGAGCTACGCAGCAAAAGGCTTTGTTGAAGGAGTTAAAGACGCTGGAGGGATTCCCATCATCCTACCGATTGGTGATCAAGAAATGGCTAGCCACTATATCAGTATGATTGACAAGCTCATCTTGACAGGTGGGCAAAATGTTGATCCAAAATTCTATGGTGAACCAAAAACCATCGATAGCGATGACTACCACCTTCAAAGGGATATCTTTGAGCTGGCCCTCATCAAGGAAGCTATTAAACAGAAAAAGCCAATTTTTTCTGTCTGCCGTGGAACTCAACTCTTTAACGTTGCCATGGGTGGAACTTTGTACCAAGATATCGAAGACCATTGGCAGGATTGTTCCGCCGAGTACACAACCCAACGCTTGGTGACAGAACCTGATACAGTTCTTCGAGAAATCTATGGAGAAATTTCCCATATCAACTCCTTCCACCATCAGAGCATTAAGGATTTAGCACCAAATTTAAAGATTGTGGCTCATGATCCTAAGGATGGCATTATTGAAGCTGTCATGAGTACGGATGATGTTGCCTTTCTCGGTGTCCAATGGCATCCAGAATTTCTATTTGAAAATCGCCCCAAAGATAAAAACCTCTTTGACTATGTCGTTAATGAACTTTAGATTAAATCTGTTTTTTCACGATAACTAAAGTAATTAGAATGTGAGACAATCAAATGGTCCAAGAGGACAATTCCCATCAGATCGCAGGCTTCCTTAACAAGTTTAGTAACTTGATCATCATTTCGGCTAGGCGCTACCGCTCCTGAAGGATGATTGTGAACCAAGATGAGAGAAGTCGCCATATGCTTGATAGCATAGTGAAGAATCTCTCGCGGCTCAGCGATACTACGAGTTGCAGAACCGATAAAAATGGTCTGTTGATGGATGATTTGATTTTGAGTATTGAGATAGAGCGCCACCAGGTGCTCTTGTTTTTTATCTCCCAACTCCTGTTGCATCTTCTTGGCCAACTTTTGACTGCTGAGAATACTTTCCATCTCAATAGTCTCGTGTTTGTGAATACGATGCCCCAGTTCAATCATAGCTTGCAATTCTATAGCCTTAACTCGCCCGATACCAGATAGACTCTGCAATTCCTGCAGGGTCATTTTTTTCAAATCCGTTAAGCTTGAAAGATTGCTCAAGACTTTCTGGGCAATTTCAAAAACGCTAGCTTGACGTGTTCCTGTCCTGAGTAAAATAGCTAGCAACTCTTGATTACTGAGCGCTTCTACTCCTTCCTTGGCCAGTCTTTCTCTTGGCAATAATGAATCTTCTTGGAATGAAATACTGTACATAAAAATCCTCCTCACTTTATTATTCGTGAGAAGGATGGAAAATTAGATTTTTTTCTCAATTGGGGCTACACTAGCTAAAAGTTTTTTTAAACCTACTTCTGGGAAATTGATTTTCAATTCCTGCCTAGCACCGCTACCTGAAACTTCCAGAACAGTTCCCTCTCCCCATTTCTTGTGGAGGGCAATGTCTCCAATGGACCAATTTGACTCGCTAGACGCTGATTTTACGCCAGCTGTAAATTGACCAAACGGCAGACCGCTTGACTGGATAGTTTTTGGAGCCGCACCGCGTTTACGGTCTTGGATGGCCTGGGCCAAACTCATACCTTGACCGAAGGCAACCCCACCACTGCTATAAGATGCCTTAAAACTTGTATTTGCTGGACGAGCCAGACCTTGATACTCAAGCAAGTCTGAGCTGATTTCGTTAATAAAACGAGTCGGACGGTTGTAGTTGGTACGACCGAAAAGCAGGCGCGAGTTGGCATTGGTCAGATAGAGAATTTTCTCTGCACGCGTAATTCCTACATAGGCCAGACGGCGTTCTTCTTCCAATTCATCTTGATCTTCAGCTGCACGGCTAAGCGGAAAGACATTTTCTTCCATCCCAATCAAAAAGACAACTGGAAACTCAAGACCTTTGGCAGCATGCAGAGTCATTAGGGTAACTTCTGATGTCTCCTGACTACCTGAATCCGTGTCCGCAATCAAGGCCAAGTCATTTAAGAAACGACTCAGTTTGTCCAGACCAGTTTCTTCTTCTGGCCCATCAGAGGTGTCATCAAAGTTTTTCGTCACAGAAAGGAACTCTTCGATATTTTCAACCCGAGCCTTACTTTCTAGAGTCGCTTGAGCATTTAGAATATCAACGTAACCTGTTTTTTCTAAAACAGCCTCAACTAACTCTGTAATAGTTAAGTTGTCTAGCTGCTCCCGCAAATCCAGAACCATATTAGCAAAATCCCAAATAGATTGCGCTGCTTTTCCCTTGATACCAGACAACATAATATTGGCTGAAGCATCTAGCATGGACATATTTTGCATATTGGCAAAATCACGGATTTTCTCAACAGTACCTGGGCCAATTCCACGTTTAGGCTCATTGATAATACGCTCAAAACTAATATTGTCACTCAAATTGGCAATAAGATTGAGGTAAGCGATAATATCTCGGATTTCCTTACGGCTGTAGAACTTGGTTCCGCCAACCATGGTATAAGGAATATTTGACTTGAGCAAGGCTTCCTCAATAGTACGGGACTGCGCATTAGTCCGATAGAGAACTGCAAAATCCTTGTGAAGGAAGTTTTGACTGCGACTAAGTTCATCGATGGTTCTGGCTACAAATACAGCCTCATCTAGCTCATCATTGGCGCGATAATAAACAATTTGCTCACCATCCGCATTTTGGGTCCAGAGATTCTTAGGACGGCGATTTTTATTGTTTTTAATAACCTCATTGGCCGCTTGGAGAATGGTTTTAGTGGAACGGTAATTCTCCTCCAACAAAACAACCTTGGCTTGGGGATAATCCTTTTCGAAGTCCAAGATATTCTGCATATCAGCACCACGCCAACCGTAGATAGACTGGTCCGCATCTCCAACCACACAGATATTTTTAAGACGGGAAGCCAAGAGTTTGACCAATTGATACTGGGCATGGTTGGTATCTTGGTACTCATCAACGTGGATGTATTGGAATTTCTGTTGATAGTAAGTCAAAACATCAGGATTTTGATCAAAGAGACGCAAGGTCAGCATAATCAAATCATCAAAGTCAACCGACTCCGACTGACGAAGTTCTTTCTGATAGGCTGTATAACACTGGGCCACGATTTGCGTGTACATATCGCCAGCTTGAGCAGCATAAGCCACATCATCAATCAGATCATTCTTGGCATTGGAAATAGTTCCTAAGATGCTCCGTTCATTCCATTTTTTAGGATCCAAGTTCAACTGTTTGAGAATGCGTTTCATGAGCGTTCGCTGTTCACCAGGATCTACAATAGTGAAATTGCGGTTGTAGCCAATATGGTCCGCATCGCGACGCAGAATACGAACACACATGGAGTGGAAGGTCGCAATCAGACAGTCCTGAGTGGCTGGATTGAGGCTATAAGCACGCTCCTTCATCTCACGCGCAGCCTTATTAGTAAAGGTAATGGCCAAGATATTCCACGGATTGACCATCTTTTCATCAATCAGATAAGCGATACGGTGGGTCAAAACTCGAGTCTTCCCAGAGCCAGCCCCTGCCATGATTAACAAGGGACCTTCTGTCGTTTGTACCGCCTCAGCCTGACGGTCATTCATTCCATTTAATAATGCGTTCATCTTCTCTTCCTTACTCTTGAAGTCAATATTTCTATTATATCAGAATTCAGGGAAAATATCTTTACCTAGACTGGTTACGTGTAGAAGGCAACTCCTTATATCTAGATAAAAAATGAGCTTGGATAGTATTTCCAAACTCATTTGAATTCAATTAAACTATTAGAACAAGCCTAGAACGGTTCCATCGCTTTCAACATCCATGTTGAGGGCAGCTGGTCGTTTTGGAAGTCCTGGCATGGTCATGACATCACCAGTTAAGGCAACGATGAAGCCTGCACCTAATTTTGGCACCAATTCGCGAATGGTAATTTCAAAGTTTTCAGGTGCTCCAAGTGCATTTGGATTGTCTGAGAAGCTATACTGGGTTTTAGCCATACAGATTGGCAATTTGTCCCAACCGTTTTGAACGATTTGGGCGATTTGCGTTTGAGCTTTCTTTTCAAAGTTTACTTTGCTACCACGGTAGATTTCAGTAACAATCTTTTCAATCTTTTCTTGGACAGAAAGGTCATTGTCATACAAACGTTTATAGTTAGATGGGTTTTCAGCAATAGTCTTAACAACCGTTTCAGCAAGAGCTACTCCACCTTCCGCACCATCAGCCCAGACACTTGCCAACTCAACTGGTACATCGATTGAGGCACAAAGTTCTTTCAAGGCTGCAATTTCAGCTTCTGTATCAGAGACAAATTCATTAATAGCTACGACTGCAGGTACTCCAAATTTACGGATATTTTCAACGTGGCGTTTCAAGTTAGCAAAACCTGCACGAACAGCTTCTACGTTTTCTTCTGTCAAAGCGTCTTTAGCCACACCTCCATTCATCTTAAGAGCACGAAGGGTTGCAACAATAACTACTGCATCTGGAGATGTTGGCAAGTTTGGTGTCTTAATATCAAGGAATTTCTCGGCACCAAGGTCTGCACCAAAACCAGCTTCAGTAACTGTGTAATCAGCCAAGTGAAGGGCTGTAGTCGTTGCCAAGACAGAGTTACATCCGTGAGCAATATTGGCAAATGGACCACCATGTACAAAGGCAGGTGTACCGTAAATTGTCTGAACCAGGTTCGGCTTAATCGCATCCTTCAAAATCAAAGCCAAGGCACCTTCAACCTGCAAATCACCTACAGAAACTGGTGTACGGTCGTAACGATAACCAATAACGATATTCGCCAAACGGCGTTTCAAATCTTCAATATCAGTCGCCAAGCAAAGAATAGCCATGATTTCAGAAGCGACGGTAATGTCAAAGCCATCCTCACGTGGAATACCATTTAGAGGGCCACCAAGTCCAACGGTCACATGGCGAAGAGCACGGTCGTTCAAGTCCACAACACGTTTCCAGAGTATACGACGTTGGTCAATTCCCAACTCATTTCCTTGGTGTAAGTGGTTGTCAATCAAAGCAGAAAGAGCATTGTTGGCAGTCGTAATGGCATGCATGTCCCCAGTAAAGTGAAGGTTAATGTCTTCCATTGGCAGAACTTGAGCGTAACCACCACCAGCGGCACCACCCTTAATCCCCATTACTGGACCAAGAGATGGTTCGCGGATTGCAATCATAGTTTTCTTGCCGATTTTGTTTAAGGCATCCGCAAGACCAATGGTAATGGTTGATTTTCCTTCACCTGCAGGTGTTGGGTTGATGGCAGTAACCAAGATCAATTTCCCGACTGGATTGCTCTCAACTGCACGAATTTTATCAAAGCTAAGCTTAGCCTTATACTTTCCGTACAACTCCAAATCATCGTAAGAAATACCAAGTTTCTCTACAACATCAACGATTGGCTTCAACTCAATACTCTGTGCGATTTCAATATCTGTTTTCATTCAAAACTCCTCTAACCTCTAATGTGATAATTCATTATAACACAAAACAAGATTTTTAACATCCTTAAACTCTCTAAACGTTCGTAAATATCTCTGTTTTTAAGGTTTTTAGAGTCCTTTCTTAAATTTTATATGGCTTTATAGTTTGAAACTATATTCTTTCCTTTTACCAAAATTTTATCACTTTCATTTTACTTACCGTTTATTTTTGTGTACAATAGTGCTATGAAAATTTTAGTTACATCGGGCGGTACCAGTGAAGCTATCGATAGCGTCCGCTCTATCACTAACCATTCTACAGGACGCTTGGGGAAAATCATCACAGAAACCTTGCTTGGTGCAGGGCATAAAGTTTGTTTGATAACAACAAAACGAGCCGTGAAGCCAGAAACCCATCCCAACCTACGCATTCGAGAAATTAACAATACCAAGGACCTTCTACTGGAAATGCAAAAACGTGTTCAGGACTATCAGGTCTTGATTCACTCAATGGCTGTTTCTGACTACACTCCTGTTTATATGACCGGGCTGGAAGAAGTTCAGGCTAGCTCCAATCTGGAAGAATTTTTAAGCAAGCAAAATCATCAGGCTAAGATTTCTTCAACTGATGATGTTCAGGTTTTGTTCCTTAAAAAGACTCCCAAAATCATCTCTCTAGTCAAGGAATGGAATCCTGCTATTCATCTGATTGGCTTTAAGCTACTGGTTGATGTTACCGAAGACCATCTGGTTGACATTGCTAGAAAAAGTCTTATCAAGAACCAAGCAGACTTGATTATCGCAAATGACCTGACTCAAATTTCAGCAAACCAGCATCGTGCAATCTTTGTTGAGAAAGATTATCTTCAAACAGTTAACACTAAAGAAGAAATTGCAAAACTCCTCCTTGAAAAAATTCAAGACTATCATTCTTAGAAAGGAAAGCTATGGCAAACATTCTCTTGGCTGTAACGGGCTCAATCGCCTCTTACAAGTCGGCAGATTTAGTTAGTTCGCTTAAAAAACAAGGTCATCAAGTCACTGTCTTAATGACCCAGGCTGCTACAGAGTTTATCCAACCTTTGACTCTACAGGTCTTATCACAGAATTGTGTCCACCTGGATGTCATGAAGGAACCCTATCCTGAACAGGTTAATCATA
Organism: uncultured Streptococcus sp.; assembly: GCA_963527735.1. Classification (GTDB taxonomy): domain Bacteria; phylum Bacillota; class Bacilli; order Lactobacillales; family Streptococcaceae; genus Streptococcus. The sequence goes on along the minus strand of CAURTM010000030.1, from coordinate 322 downwards.
TCGAACTTGGTAAAGAAACGGATTTATTTATCGTGGTACCTGCAACTGCTAACACTATCGCAAAACTAGCCCTTGGTTTTGCGGACAACATGGTGACCAGTACAGCTTTAGCCTTGCCAAGTCATATTCCCAAACTAATAGCTCCTGCTATGAATACAAAAATGTATGACCATCCAGCAACTCAGGCTAATCTGAAAACATTAGAAACCTACGGCTATCAGCTGATTGCTCCTAAGGAATCCCTACTAGCTTGTGGAGACCATGGACGAGGAGCTTTAGCCGACCTCACAATTATTTTAGAAAGAATAAAGGAAACTCTCGA
>CAURTM010000029.1:0-16367 GCA_963527735.1 uncultured Streptococcus sp. | reverse complement strand
CTGTTGAGACCCAAGGCTCCCGCTGGCAAAATTGGTTAAAAGACATCGACCAAGTTACTCTCAGTCCCAAACCTCCTTCATCCAAGATGGAAGTCAACTTTGAGACCCTGGACTTTATCGTTTCCCAACTGGATCCAGATAAGGTCACCTTTAAAATCCCTGTCTTTGACGATGCCGATTTAGCCTTTGCCAGAGGCATACAAGAGCGCTATCAACCAGATGTCCTCTTCTTATCGGCTGGAAATCCTGAGCCCAAGGCTACAGGCAATATTGTCCAAGACCAACTAGACCGCCTCAAAGAACTCTGGGAACGCGTCGCTGCCGACGATAGCTGGGGCAATGTCCGCGTCCTTCCTCAACTGCATACCCTCCTCTACGACAACCAACGTGGTGTTTAAGATTAGAAAGAAAAAATCATGTCACAACAAGAAGAAATGAAAAATTTAAGCCTACTAGGCAATAAAGAAACCAACTACATTTTCGAGTATCAACCAGAAGTTCTCGAATCTTTTGACAATCGTCATGTAGAAAATGACTATTTCATCAAATTCAACTGTCCTGAATTTACCTCACTTTGCCCAATCACTGCTCAGCCAGACTTTGCGACGATTTATATTTCCTACATCCCTGACAAGCTCTGTGTTGAGTCAAAATCCCTCAAACTCTACCTCTTTAGCTACCGAAACCATGGAGATTTCCACGAAAACTGTATCAACACCATCGGGAAAGACTTGGTCAACTTGCTAGACCCTCGCTATTTAGAGGTTTGGGGAAAATTCACACCGCGCGGTGGCATTTCAATCGACCCCTACTACAACTACGGTAAGCCTGGAACTAAGTATGAAGGCTTGGCAGAACAACGCCTCTTCCAACACGACCTTTATCCAGAGAAAATTGACAACCGTTAAACTCATACGAAAAAGCCCTGTTCCTCAAAATGAGGAGCAAGGCTTTTTGATTTTCAATTATTCTTCTGTTCCAAGGAAGTTTTTTGCAACAAGAGCTGCAAGAACTCCACCAACGATTGGTGCAAGGATGAAAATCCAAACTTGTTGAAGGGCTGCACCACCTACCAAAACAGCTGGTGCCAAGCTACGGGCTGGATTTACTGAAAGCCCAGTAATGTTCAATCCCACAAGAATCATCGCCATCAATGACAAACCGATTACCAAACCAGCTATCGCGCCATTGCCCTTGCTTGCTGATGTCACAGTCATGATAACCAAGACAAACAAGAAAGTTGCGATGACTTCAAACAAGAAACCACCAAAGACAGTGACACCGTTTGCCAAGGCATTTTCACCAAGACTTGCAGTTGACATACCTGAATTTGCCAAGAGGAAGAGTACAGATCCAGATGCAAGGAAAGCTCCAACTACTTGTCCAAGGATGTAGTTTACAATCTCTGAAGATGACAAACGTTTGTTAACAAACATAGCAATCGAAACAGCTGGGTTCAAGTGAGCACCTGAAACAGTTCCGATTGAGTAGGCTGCAACCACGATGGCTAAACCAAAGGCAAAGGCGATTCCAAGGTGACCTAGGCCATCAAGACCATTTCCAAAAACAACAGCTCCTGTCCCGACGAACACAAGCATGAACGTACCGATTAACTCAGCGACAAATTTTTTCATTTTCTTTCTCCTTTTTTCAAAAACTAAATACTAGTCTATCAAAAGAGGGAAAGGGTTTCAAGAAAATTGATTGGAAAATACACCAGAAGACTAAGTCAGCTTTTAGGGAGGGTGTTTACATTAAAAGCCATCCGAAGATGGCTTCCTATTATTTTTTAGATGGAGTTTTCCCTCCAGCAATTGCATCGAATCCTGTCGTATCAACTCAAAACAAGAAAGAGAGTAGGTAAGTCAATCAATAAAACAACCCTCAATAGGACTAGACTGATTTTGATAAAGAGTATTCTTTAGGGAGCAATTAGATTTTTTATTTTACACGATAAAAATCAAATATCATCAATTATAGAAGCTGTTGTTCTTTTCTTAGTTTTATTATTTTCGATAATCTTGGAAGACCAATCAAAAATAAAATTCAATCTTTTAACAAACCATGATTCAATCCACTTACATAGATCCTCTTTATATTCTTCTGGGAATTGAGTATAATTCACATCTCCTTTTTTTTCTAAGAATTTAATTAGTTTTTTAGAACACTCATCTATTATTTCTGTATCATCTATATCATCTATGTTCAAACCAGAATCTTCAATAACCTTAAAATGTATTCGATAGAACGCCCTGTAATCTTCATTGATAATAAAAGCTATTCTTTCTGAATTTTTTTTAAACGGATTGTTACCTAACTTAAACACTCTAAAGAAAATACTTATAAATTCTCCTAAATCCTGTGAACTTTTATATAGCACTTTTACTCTTTTTATTAACTCAACATATAAATTTAAATATGTTCGATTTTGTTGAACTGTTAATAAAGTTGTAAGAAACGTTTTATTATATGAAATGTGATTTCCATCTTCAATAGCCCAAGAAGTTAAAAGTTTCTTTTGTGTTTGATCATCTAATTTACTTACTCCGACACCAGCAAAATACTCTTGAAACGATCTATGAGAAAATTTATAAGAAATACCATCATGTAAAATCATACAAACATTAGAAATAGAATCCCTTATGAAATCTGAATTTACAAACTTCACAGTATTTTTTTCTTTAAAAGAATCAAGATAAGAATTAAAACTGTCAGTATTAAAGGTTATCTGTCCTTTGAAAAATGTTTTCATTGCTAGATAAGATAAAGCTTCTTTAAATTGTTCAGGAGATAAATTAGCTTTCAATTCTCTTTTATAACCAGATTTCGATGCATCATGTTTTTGATAGAGAGTATAGAATGCTAGGTTATAAAAATCAGTTAGATTATTTGGAATAGATGCACCATCTTCATATGTCATTAACATAATAGTTAACAATAGAGGAATTGAAGCAAAAGATTCATGACTATCATATAATGTATCTTTTAATTCTTTTGCAAACTTATTTTTCAATTTTGATTCATACTCTAATTTTAAAACGAGAGACACAGCCTGCTCTTTCGTCAGTAACTTAATCTCATATTCTAAAAAATTAGACCAACCTATAAAATCATCGGACGGGCGAGAGCTAAGAATATATCTGTTTTTGTTATATATATCTACAAATTCTTTTAAGGATTTGTCTAATACATTTCTATGAGTAGATATAATTTCATCAAGTCCATCAAATATTATAGTGTATACGCCAGATTTTAGAGTTTCTTGAAAATGTTCTCTCTCTATATCCAAATGATGACATTTAATCTCTTCAAAAATAAATAATTCAAAATCAAAATCATCCAATGGTTTCTCATTTATAGATTTTAATTCTATAAAAATTGGAATACTACTCGCAGTATCTATTTGATTGATGAAGATATGCTTCATGAGCATAGATTTACCTACACCACCAGTTCCAGTGACAATTATTTTATTATTTTTCTGAAAAATCAAACTTGAATTTGTAGTATCAATAACCTCACCATTTTCAGATTCTAAAAACTGCGGTTCGTAAAAATTATATAAAAATTTACCTTCATTTTTATATAATAAAGTCTTTACAGTAGAATATTTTTTATAAGAATAGTCCAAGTAATCTTTGAAAAGAACTCCCAATTCACTTTCGACTTTAAACTGTTTATCATTATAAAATCTTTTACTCCTCGCCCATAATTGAGGGAGGATTTTTACTAACGCATTTGTAATAGATTTTTCACTGCTAACTGGCATCATGTTCTCCAATCATCTTCTGTAAATATTAAATAAATAATGACATGCTACATAATAATAAAATTAGATATCCAATTATAATTATATATTAAAATGTCAAAAAATCAACTATATTATCGAATATTTTTCTTATTCCACTATTCCCCCAACTCAGCACTGTAGGCGATAATCTGGTCAACCGTATCAGACAAGAATTGGATGGTATCACGGAGTGGTTTATCTGTAGAGATATCTGCTCCGATAATCATGGCTGACTCAAGTGGTGTCTTGCTACCACCTGATTTGAGGAGATTGAGCCAATCTTCAGCTCCAGTTTCTGAATGTTTCAGATGAAGGTAACCTGCAGTCGAAATCACAAGTCCAGCTGAGTAAGTGTAACTATACAAGCCCATATAATAGTGAGCTTGGCGCATCCAAGTCAAAGCTGCATCGTCGTCGATTTCAATGGCATCCCCCCAAAAATCTGTCAAAACTTCCTTCATAATGCTGTTGAGCTTGCTTGCTCCAAAGGTCTCCCCTTCTTCAATCAGTGTATAAACCTTGCGCTGGAAGGCTGCTTCCAAAAGGTGAGTGATAAAGTTATGGAAGTAGGTGTCTGTCAAGCGGTGAGCAAGGGCGAAACGTTTTTGACGAGGGTCATCAGACTGGTGCTCCAAGTAGTTACTGAGGAGCAATTCATTGAAAGTTGACGGTGCTTCGACATAGTAGGTCGACATGTGAGCATTGAAGTAGCTTTGGTGATTGTCTGAAAAGATGAATTGACCAGAATGTCCGATTTCATGAATCAAGGTATAGACATCGCTCAAACGACCTGTCCAGCTCATGAGGACATAAGGGTGCACGCGATATGGATCCGCCGCATAACCTCCGGAATCCTTGCCACTATTGGCAGCGAAGTCCACCCAGCGCTCTTCTTGATAGCGAGCAACTTCCTGACAATATTCTTGCCCCAAAGGTTCTACCGACTTCATGACCAAATCATAGGCATCTTCAATAGTCACTTCAGGATTCAGGGCGCTGTCCAAGTCCAATTTCCAGTCTGCAAAGGTCATCTTTTCAAGACCATTGACCTTAGCAACATGCTTGAGGTATCTCTGAGCAACTGGCGCAAAATCCTTCATGATGAGGTCAATCTGACGATCAAACATGGCACGGTCCACTTCTTGCTCAGCCAGAAGATAATCAAAGACTGAGTCGTAACCCTTCATATCTGCTAGTAGTTTTTCAGACTTGACTTGGGCTAGATAGGCTGCTGCAGCCGTATTTTGGTGCTTACGAAGTCCTTCTGAGAAGGAACGGAAAGATTTCTCACGAACCTCAGCATCCTCATGGTTTTGGTAGAAATTTTCATAGGTGACAAAGCTGTTTTTGTAGGTCTTTCCATGGGCTTCAAAGTCAGCCATTTCGAAATCCCCAGCCCGCATCTTAGTGTAAATGTCCTGTGGACTGTAGAAAACTTCACCGAGATTGGTCAAGGCTTTCTCCACATCTGCTCCTAGGTAGTGAGCTTTTTTGATTTTTGCCTGACGAATAGCTGCCGTCAAGTGAGGCAATTCACCCAAACGATTCAAGACTTCCTCGTCTGCTGCCACCAAGGCATCGTCAAAGAAGGTCAAGGCTACGCTAGCATCTGTTTCAAATTCCATCCCAGCTTGGGCAATGTTAGCAAATTCGTCATTGCTATAGTCTGTCGTCTGTGGCATAAAGCCATAGTTGCCAATATGGCTCATCTGAATGTAGATTTGTTCCAATTCTGCAAAGGCTTTTTCAAAATCCTCAAAAGTATGAAGATTACCCTTGTAATCACGGCTAAATTGGTTGATGTCTTCGCGAGCCTTTTCGATTGCACGCAAGAAATCCTCACGGTCTTGGTATAGGGCAGTTAAGTCCCAAAGTTCCTTTTCTGGAAATTCTGAACGGTGTTTTTGTTCCATTTTCTTCCTCTTATTTCTCTAATTCTAATAAAACACTAAGGGCTGATAAGGCGTAAAGTGGTGCTGTTTCTGCTCGCAAAATACGAGGACCAAGTCCTGCCAAGACTGCTCCCTTAGCTTCAAAACTCTCAATTTCTGCAGGTGACAGACCACCTTCTGGACCAAAGATAAAGAGCAGTTTGGCTCCTGTTTCAAGACCAATGACTGCTTGCAGAAGTGCAGCGGCTTCTCCTTCTTTGGCCGACTCTTCATAAGCCACTACGATGCGGTCAAACTTGTCAAGCTGGGCTAGAAAGTCTGATTTTTTCTCGAAAAGTGTGACACTTGGGACAACATTACGCTTACTTTGCTCTGCTGCTCCAAGGGCGATTTTTTCTAGTTTTTCAACCTTTTTACCCAATTTCTTGCCATCCCACTTGGCGACCGACCAATCAGCAGGGAAGGCCCAGATTTGGCTGGCACCTAGTTCCGTCACTTTTTGAGTGATAAACTCCAGCTTGTCCCCCTTGGGAAAGCCAGATGCAATGGTCACTTGCACAGGCAGTTCCACATTGTCAGCTAATTCTTGGACCAACTCAAACTGACGATTTTCCACATCCAGCACGCGCGCCAAGCGCTTAATTCCATCATCAAAGATCAAAGTAACCTCATCATCTTCTTTCAAGCGCATAACCTGAAACATATGCTTGCTGGTTTCCTTGTCCTCGATGGTGACAGGAGAGATAGCACTGCCTTTGACAAAATACTGTTGCATGCTAGCCTCCAATCACACCGGAAATATCCTTGGTTTTCTTGAAAACACAGGCATTCCATTCCCCTTGAACCATGTGAGTTTCGAGGAAAAATCCAGCTGACTCAGCCGACTCGCGCACCATATCCCACTTGTCCTTAATAATTCCACTCATGATGAGGTAGCCTTCATCCTTGACCAAGCAGTAAGCATCATCTGTCAGATGAACGAGGATATCCGCCAAGATATTAGCTACAATCACATCTGCCTCGATCTCAACTCCCTTAAGCAAGTCTCCTGCTGCTACATGGATGTTTTCCATACCAGGGTTTAGCTCAATATTTTCCTGAGCCACACGAACCGCCACATCATCTAGGTCATAGGCGAAAATTTCCTTAGCACCAAGTAGCGAGCTAGCAATGGAGAGGACACCAGATCCAGTCCCCACATCTAGCACCGTTTCGCCACCACGAAGAACCTGTTCCAAGGCAAAGAGACTCATCTTGGTCGTCGGATGGGTTCCTGTCCCAAAAGCCATACCTGGATCCAGCTTGATAATCTTTTCTCCAGCAGTCGCTTCATAGTCTGTCCAAGACGGCACAATGGTCAAATCATGAGTAATACGAGCTGGTTCATAATATTTCTTCCAGTTGTCTGCCCAGTCTTCCTCAGCCAAGGCAGTCGTCCCCATCTTGACCTCACCCAAATCCATAAAATCTGTCAATTCTGCTAGGCGAGCCTGCAAGTCCGCCTCAACCACTGTCACATCCACCGTGTCAGGGTAATAGGCTGTCACTACGATTTCTTCTTGTTGCTCGACCTCTGGGAAAATCTCGCCGAAGCGATCCACATTTCCCACATAATCCATACTATCTTCGATCGCAACACCTTGCGCTCCCAGCTCAATCAAGAGATTGGAAACTAACTCCTCCCCCTCACGCTTCACTGTAACTTTTAACTCTTGCCATGTTTCCATATTTAAGATACCAAGCCCGTAAAACACAAAGCCAAAATAGGAAATTCTCTGAAGACGCTTGTGTCTAAGAGAAGTTTATCTTTTTGGCACAGTGTTTAGGGCGAGTTCAGTTTAGAAATGTAACTGAACCATCCTTTCTAATTCTCTATGCATTTTTTCATGTATACCATATCCATGCCTTCTTTTTCAGGTTCAATATGGGTTTGATGGTAGCCGCTCTTCTCATAGAAAGCAACCATACCTTCATCCTGTAATACCGTACACAAATCCCACTGTCTAACGGTTGGAAATTCCTCTTCCAGCAAGCGCAATCCCTCAGAGCCATAACCTTTTCCTTGATACTGGAGCAAAATCGCTGCCGTTCCTAACCAAGCTTTCGTTAACTCGTCATTGGTCTGAATTCGAAGAAATCCGATTTTATCTTCGTTTTCTTTCACAAAGTAGTAATAGCTATTGGGACGCTCGACTAGTTTCCACTTAATTCGTTCACGGTCCTCCAGATAAGGATCGTATTCATCTTGGTATTTGTCATAAACAGCCTTAAAGCTAGCCCTTTGAATTGCAATTACGGCTTCTAAAGCCTCTGCTCCTGCTCGTTCAAGTCTAATCATAGTCTCTCTCCATATAATCCCTCACTCTGTCCTGCAACTGAGGCACAACTTGACTGGAACTAAGAAATTCCTCAACATTCACCAGCTGATAACTCTGTCCTTCATCACCAAAGGTGATATTGTCAAACTGTTCTTGACTTAGCTGACCAACCATAAAGACAGAGTGCCAACCTTCATAGAGCATACTTGGATAAACCTTACTCCAAAGCAGACAATCCTCAGTCAGATGAATTCCCAGTTCTTCATAAACTTCACGCGCCACGCACTCAAAAGGACTTTCATCCCCCTCTCGTCCACCACCGGGTAGTTCCCATATATTAGGCCAGGGAATGCTTGCCTTATCATCGCGTAAGATAGTCAGAAGCTTATCCCCACAAAACAAAGCAATCTTACAGCCTGTGAAATCAGAAATCTCTATTTCCATATTAGACTCCTTCAGTTAATTCCTTTTCCAGCTCGGCTAACCAGTTTTGATAATAGATTTTCTCATCCCGTAACATCCGGCTACTATTCATTTTCTGTCTAGCAATCTTCATAGCCTTGTGAGTTTGAACTACATCTTTCTTTACCTTAAATTGATACCAAGCTTGAATGACCTGCATATCTGCTATTTTTAGAGATAAAAAGGATTTGACTCCTCGAATACTTGCATATTCCTCCGCTTTCTCATTATCACCTTCTAGCAAGGCGATTTGAAGAAGGTTTAGTTGGCAAAGAGTTTCAGACATCGAGTGTTCTGTTCTCTCTAGTAAAGATTGAAATAGCTTTTTAGCTGCCTCTAAATGACCATCCAATATGAAAACCACTCCCTGAAGAGTTTCAATACTTTCTGCGAAACTCCCTCTCGCATCCTCATCAACAGTCATGGTAAAGTCTTTCAAATCATATTCTTGAGGAGCCAGCAAAGTTTGAGCAGAATGTCTCAATACCAAGTAGGCGTATTTGGTATTTTCAGGGTGCTGTAGCAATTCCCAAATTTTTGCTCCATCGGTGATGCCGACTGGCAAAGCGTTGTTTAGGAAGAACGATAAATTCAGAAAGATCCAAGTACCAGCAAAATACCAGCTTCTTGTCAAACATCCAAACAATATCGCCAATAATAGCAAGCTAAGATGAACCATCAATCCTCCTGAAAGCATCAGGATGATTCTTTGATCACTTTCATCTTCTTTCAATCCAATGTACTGAGCACCAACATTTTTCAGAACAGCTGTTCGACTAAGAGAAAACTTGCCTGACCTTTTGGTCAGAAGAAAATTCCCTAATCCAAAAGCCACCAGTCGATATCCTGTCAAGTAACCGCAAACTGCATGCCCCAGCTCATGAAGAATAAAGATTAAATACATGCTTAGAAGAGCGAAGGTATAACCAAAAGTAAAGGCTAAAAATGCGGAATACCCCAACTCTGCAAATGCGATGGTTCCACAAGCAAAAGCTAGCATAATAAGGACAAAAGCTAGCACATAAACCAAATAAGTTCCAATTTTTTTCATAAAGTCTCCAACCAACTCCTAGTATCTCGGATAAGGATAAAATTCTCCTTCTTCCAAGCCTTCTTTTCCTTCTTCAAAGACTTCTTGGTTCCATTCCATGACGAATTCTTCTGCTTCTGGGTCTTCCAAAAAGTCCATGAGGGCATCTAGTCCAACCTCAGCAGTATCTTTAAGGAATAGCGCAAAATAAGCTAAAAATTCGCGAGAAAATCCTTTTTTAGGCAGGTAAGGAATGACCGTCAAATAGTCTTCCTCATTGACTGTTGATTTGGCAGGATTGTAAAAAAGCACTGCTTCTTCAAAGAGAATGTCATCTGACGAAACCTCTCCATCTTCATCCACCATCTCCACACCTGCAGCATTTTGCGCTTCCAATAGAAAACTCACTTCAACCGCGTGGTTGCGCTTGTCCCAACTAATCTCAAAGTCAAAGGGAAAGTTCTTCTCCAACTCTTCCTCTAAAACATCTAAAAATCCGTATGTTGCCATTTTGTCCTCTTTCTATGCGACTCTTTAATCGCCCCGATTGCTCGGAAATATGCTAAAATAGATACTACCATCTTACCACATATACATCAGAAAATCCACGTTAGAAAGGACTGCTATGCCAGACAATCTCGCGCTTCGCATGCGCCCAAAAACCATCGACCAGGTCATTGGTCAGGAACATCTGGTCGGACCTGGAAAAATCATCCGCCGCATGGTGGAAGCCAACCGCCTGTCCTCCATGATTCTCTATGGACCTCCAGGAATCGGCAAGACCAGTATTGCCTCTGCCATCGCTGGAACGACTAAGTATGCCTTTCGGACCTTTAATGCGACGGTGGATAGTAAAAAGCGATTGCAAGAAATTGCGGAAGAGGCTAAATTCTCTGGTGGTCTCGTCCTATTACTAGACGAGATTCATCGTCTCGATAAAACCAAGCAAGATTTCCTTTTACCTCTCTTGGAAAGTGGACTAGTCATCATGATTGGGGCTACAACTGAAAATCCTTTCTTTTCTGTCACTCCTGCCATTCGCAGTCGTGTTCAGATTTTTGAGTTGGAACCTCTGTCTAATCAAGACGTCAAAGAGGCCCTGCAGATACCTCTAAATAACCCTGAACGTGGTTTTGATTTTCCAGTAGAACTAGATGAGGATGCGCTAGATTTCATCGCAACCTCTACAAACGGAGACCTTCGTTCTGCCTTCAACTCACTGGACTTGGCTGTTCTCTCTACTCCCGAAAATGACAAGGGCATTCGCCATATTACCCTAGACATCATGGAAAATAGTCTTCAGAGAAGCTACATCACTATGGACAAGGATGGAGACGGTCACTATGACGTTCTATCTGCCCTGCAAAAGTCTATCCGTGGCTCAGATGTTGATGCTAGTCTTCACTATGCTGCCCGCTTGATTGAGGCTGGTGATTTGCCAAGTCTCGCTCGTCGCTTGACTGTTATCGCCTATGAAGATATCGGTTTGGCCAATCCTGAAGCCCAGATTCACACCGTGACTGCTCTGGATGCTGCCCAGAAGATTGGTTTCCCAGAAGCCCGCATTCTCATTGCCAATGTCGTGATTGATTTGGCCCTTTCTCCAAAATCCAACTCAGCCTATGTAGCTATGGATAAGGCACTTGCTGACCTCAAAACATCAGGGCACTTGCCTATTCCGCGACACCTGCGTGATGGGCACTACAGTGGAAGCAAGGAACTGGGGAATGCCCAAGACTATCTCTATCCACACAACTATCCTGGAAATTGGGTTAAACAAGACTATCTGCCAGAAAAAATCCGCAATCATCACTATTTCCAAGCAGAAGATACTGGTAAATATGAACGGGCTTTGGCTCAAAGAAAGGAAGCTATCGACCGTTTGCGAAAAATCTGAAATCCTTTTCAAAAAATTGCATTTTCCTCTTGATTTTTTTTGAAAAAGTGGTATCATATAAACATAGAAACGCTGTGGTGTACGACTTCACACTTAAGTGTTGACCGACTATTTTTTGTATTATTAGGGAAACAAAAGTCTTCTAACAGCATGTAGGCCGTCTCACACGGAAACAGCTTCAGTTAGAGCGAGTTGCCCACCTGCTTAATTGCGCGGGTTCAATACAAACCGTGAAGTTTCGGCACCAATACAGCTTTTTTCTTTGCCTCCTTAGCTCAGCTGGCAGAGCAGCGGACTCTTAATCCGTGGGTCACAGGTTCGATCCCTGTAGGGGGCATCTAAATACAACAGGAAAAAGCCTTGTAAATCAAGGCTTTTTTTGCTTGTCTATAACTGATTTACCCCATCATTTGTCCCACATTTTAAATCTATCTTTTCTTTTTGAATCAAATTACATCTTTACAAATAGTGTAAAGCCAGTTACTTTTGCTTTGATTCCATACAATATTTTCATGTAGAGAAGACAAATTTTATCTTCTCTTTTTATTTTCAAAATAATAAAAACTGATTTTCTTTTCATAAATCAGACTGAAACTTCCAAATTTTCCATTTTGTTTATTGATATTTCCTCTAAAAAGGTGTATAATATTTTTATTATCAAACTATACTATATAACAGGATGGTATTGAAATGAAATTTTCTAATCGTTTATCGCTATTCCTTGCAGGAGTTATTTTTGTCCTTTTAGCACTCTTTCTATTTACAGACCCAGTAGCTAATCTTGTTGCTTACAGCTGGTGGATTGCATTTGGTTTACTGGTTGCTTCTATAGCAGCTATTTTAGGCTATTTCTCTGTACCAAAAGAGCTTCGCTCACCAGCTCATCTTTTCCAAGGGATTGTTAATCTTCTCTTAGCTCTCTACCTCGTTGCCTATGGCTTTGTGACGCTGCCAGTTGTCATTCCAACTATTTTAGGAATTTGGTTAATTGTAGAAGCCATTATAGTTTTCTTTAAAGGCAATCGTCTGGGATTGATTTTCCCTATTATTGGCAACCATATCATGTGGATAGCGTTGCTTGCATTTTTACTAGGTCTAGTGATTTTGTTCAATCCAGTAGCTACAAGTGTCTTTGTCGTTTATGTCGTTGCCTTTGCATTATTAATTGTTGGTTTCACCTATATCCTTGATGCCTTTCGTAAATAATCTAGCTGCCATTTTGGGCATATTAAAATAGCTGGGAAGTTACATTCTCAGCTTTTTCTGTTGCCTCCTTAGCTCAGTTGGTAGAGCAGTAGACTCTTAAGCTATGGGGCGCAGGTTCGAGCCCTGCAGGGGGCACATCTAAATCAACAGAAATAAGCCTTGAAACCAAGGCTTTTTTTAACGTCTAATAGCTTTTTGTAGAAAAGTATTTAAAAATAAAAGAGAAGAGAATCTCTCACTCTCTTCTCAGTATATCTTATTAAATTTAGTTTTTCTTAATCTAGCTGATTTTCCTTTGCAACGACAAATTCCTTAACCAATCGATAGATAACAGCAAATATCGGTGTAAAGAATATCATCCCAAGTAAGCCAAAGAGATTGCCTCCAATACTAGCAGCCGCAAGCGTGAAAATAGCTGGTAAACCAATAGACTGACCTACAACTCTAGGATAAATAAGGTTTCCTTCAATCAGCTGTATAACTTGATATAGAAGAAGAGAAAGTAAGGCTTGAGTAGGACTCACTGTGAAGATAAAAATCGCTCCCACAACACAAGCAATCATAGGCCCTACATAAGGAATGAACGATAGCACTCCTGCAAAGATACCTGTCATTACTCCATAGGGTATCCCAAACATGCTGTAACCAACCGCTATCATAACTCCTATGATAACTGCTTCAATCAGCTGACTCATCAAAAATTGGTCATAAGTCTCTAGTGCTACTTGTCCAATGTAAGTCAACTTTATCACCACCTTCTCTGGAAGAAAAACTTTTAGAAGTCGACTCGTCATCGCTGCCAAATGTTCCTTACTGGATAAAAATGAAAAGGTGAAGACTATAATCAAAAAGGCATTCATCAAACTTGAAAAAATATTGCCGATATTACTAGTCAGACCTGATAAAAAACCTATCAAAGCTTGGCTAATAGAACTAGATTGTCCCTGTATGCCTGATACGATAGTTGACAACATGTCTTTGGTTACAAATTCCGAGCTGCCTAGAAATTTCCCAAGTTGAGTAAGGACTGTTGAAAGGACTGTTCCCAGCTGACTAATAGTCTGAGCTAGGGTTGGCAGCACCAAAACCAAAAAAGCAATCACGATTAAGATAAGAGCTAGGAAAACAAGTACCATGGCAATCGGACGACGCAACTCTGCCTTTACCTTCAATTTAACTAAATACTGTTCAATTTTTTTCATAGGAACATTAAGCACAAAAGCAATAACAGCACCATAAATCAAGGTTGATATTACATCAAAGAGAGAGATTGCTCCTGATATAAAGCTCGATGCATTCAGAATTACAAGAGCAACCAGCCCTATAAAAAGGATTAACGGAGTATATTTTTTAACTAAGTTCATAAATTCTCCTTAATAAACATGTTTAGATACGACTATACTATTTGGTTTTTCAAACTCTCGATTAAGGTAGGCTTGGTAAGTTCCTGGAGCGATAAATCCTTTGGGTGAGAGGATATCGGTGCCAGCCTGACCGACTATGGTATCAGCCAAGAGCACACAGTTTGTAGATAAGACAAAGTAGGATTTAAACTTAGATTTGATAAATTTATAAAGTTCCCCATCTGTCTCATGTCTGATTTTATAAGCGTAGGTGTAGTCTTCCTTACCATCACCTGTCATGATTTTATCTGCACTTGGCTCCCATGGAATCGTCAGTTGTTTCAATTCAGCCAACTTTTTCTGAACTGCTTTTTCCATTTCAGGCGTCAAATCTATCCCATAACCAAAAAGCGTTTTTTGACTCTCACGTTTACATAGATCAATGTACTTATCGCGGTCACAGAAATATAAGACACCATCTCCTACCATACCAAATAAGGTCTCAGATGACGGATCATAGTTGCCATAAGAAATAATACGGCCCTGATAGCAGATATCCACATGACCAATAGCTGAAAACAGGGAGGTCTCAGCTGTATGAACAAAAATTTCTAGCTCTGCTGTCTTACCAGACTTCACTATTCCAAGATGGATATCTTCTTCCTCATCAGCATTTTCCAGCATAAATTTGTTAACTTTTGCTAAAGTTCTTGCAGGGATGAGAGCGGCTAGGACAATAGGTAAGCTAATTCTAATACGACGTTTGAGATGGTTTTTCCCAATTTCCCCTTCAAATAAGAAACCGTCACGGATATTGGACAGACCATAAAGGAAAAAATAAGCCCCTAAAACAAAGAGTTGAAAGACAGAATTTCCCGTAGAGGACAAAAGACTAGCTCCACCAAGAAAAACTAGTAGAATACCATCTAGTAAGAGACGAAAACGAGGTCGAATATTATTTTTACGGTAGAGAACATAGGTGACAAGATTAATCGTGGCCCTAAAAATCTGATAAACTCCAATCACAAGAGCCAGAACATAAATCGGTATATCAGTCGCAAGATTAGAACCTAGCAAATATCCCAGCACTAACAATTTAACCAGTGCAACTCCCAAGGTATCCGTTGACTGGCTTTTTTTGAAAACTCTTAATAGCAAATCTACGACCGTTGCTATCCAAGCTAAAAACAGAACCAGGCGAATAACTGTTACTGGCAACCAAGTCCCCGTGACCATCAAGATGAGACCTAGCAGAACAAACAAGAACCCCTGAGCAAGTAATTTCTTACCTGTCAGACCTAAAGATAGAATTTTCGCCATATAAAAACCTTTCAACAATAAAAATTAAACACTCCGATTAAACTGACTAGTAAATAGCCAACACTACAAACAGCCTGTGCCAGCAACATATGGTGACTAGAAATGACTGTAGTAATGTCACCATCTTGTCTTATGCACTTCTAAAATTTGTTATATTGATTAGAAACCAGAGCTTATAAAAACTAGCTAAACTCGAGAGATAGACACAATTGCGACGAAAAAATGTATAACCAATTCAACTTGTTAAGGTAAGAAAGCATTATTTCCAATCTATTAATTATTCATCTATTACCTATTATGACACAATATTCCCTATAGTTCAACTTTTTACTTGTTTTTATATTACACGGACTAAAAAGTTTTCAACAGTTGATTGCATTTGTTTTAATAAGTTTTAACCTTTCTTGGTTAGATAAAAAAAGAATCATACAGTTTAGAATCTGTATGGTTTTTGCCCCACTTTTGCCCCATTTTTAAATCATGACATTGAAAATACCTAAAAGTACCTTCCGAAAATCATCTATATTTCAATATTTTTGATTACTTTCAATATGAAAATTTCATACAAATTCATGCAGGGGGCATCTATATACAACAGGAAAAGCCTTGGAATCAAGGTTTTTTTCGTATCTTCTACAAAAAAAGCAAGAGTTTTAGAGGACTATGACTCTAGATGTACATTTTGCTTAAATGATTGAAGGTCTTTTCTTAACAAAAACACCCCAAAAATTAGATTTTTTCTGTCTAACTTTTGAGGTACAGTTCAAACGCGAAATAGCGTTTTTTTGTTATTTTTGGTTACTCATCTAATCGAATAAACATCATGGCATTTAACAAAGATATGAGTGAGACCGTGTTTATATTATTTGAATAAATCAGTCTCTTGTTCTCGATCGGAGGAATAATAAAATTAGAAATGATGATATCATAAGGCGATTCTTCTAAAGATTCCTTTGATAATTCTAATTCAGTCCAAACTTCAAGTTCAAAATTGTTGCTGCAATAATAAGAAAGTGTCTCTGCAACGGATTTTGCATGATACTGATCAAAATTACTCATAACCAGAACCTTCAGCTTTGGCTGATTTTGTAGTAGATTAAGCACCAAAT
>CAURTM010000028.1:0-16531 GCA_963527735.1 uncultured Streptococcus sp. | reverse complement strand
TGTATCGATCCAGATATCAATCGTGCTGCGGAGAAAATTTATCAAAAGATTACGATCAAGGCGGCTAATTTAGTAGCTGTTGGCGATGAAATTGCTGCTGAGTTGGGAATTCCTATCGTTAATAAGCGTGTATCGGTGACTCCTATTTCTCTGATTGGAGCAGCGACAGATGCGACGGACTACGTGGTTCTGGCAAAAGCGCTTGATAAGGCTGCGAAAGAAATCGGTGTGGATTTTATTGGTGGTTTCTCTGCCTTGGTACAAAAGGGGTACCAAAAGGGAGATGAGATTCTTATCAATTCTATTCCTCGTGCTTTGGCTGAAACGGACAAGGTCTGCTCGTCAGTTAATATCGGCTCAACCAAGTCTGGTATCAATATGACGGCTGTGGCAGATATGGGACGAGTTATCAAGGAAACGGCTAATCTATCTGATATGGGAGCGGCCAAGTTGGTTGTATTCGCTAATGCTGTTGAGGACAATCCATTTATGGCGGGTGCCTTCCATGGTGTTGGGGAAGCAGATGTTATCATCAATGTCGGAGTTTCTGGTCCTGGTGTGGTGAAACGTGCCTTGGAAAAAGTTCGTGGACAGAGCTTTGATGTAGTAGCCGAAACAGTTAAGAAAACTGCCTTTAAAATCACTCGTATCGGTCAATTGGTTGGTCAAATGGCCAGTGAGAGACTAGGTGTGGAGTTTGGTATTGTGGACTTGAGCTTGGCACCAACTCCTGCGGTTGGAGATTCTGTGGCACGTGTCCTTGAGGAAATGGGGTTAGAGACAGTTGGTACGCATGGGACGACGGCTGCCTTGGCTCTCTTGAATGACCAAGTTAAGAAGGGCGGAGTTATGGCCTGCAACCAAGTTGGTGGTTTGTCTGGTGCCTTTATCCCTGTTTCCGAGGATGAGGGGATGATTGCTGCAGTGCAAAATGGTTCTCTTAATTTGGAAAAACTAGAAGCTATGACGGCTATCTGTTCTGTTGGTTTGGATATGATTGCCATTCCAGAGGATACACCAGCTGAAACCATTGCGGCTATGATTGCGGATGAAGCTGCAATTGGTGTCATTAACATGAAAACAACAGCTGTACGTATCATTCCCAAAGGAAAAGAAGGCGATATGATTGAGTTTGGTGGTCTTCTTGGTACAGCTCCAGTAATGAAAGTCAATGGGGCTTCGTCTGTTGATTTCATCTCTCGTGGAGGACAAATCCCAGCACCAATTCATAGTTTTAAAAATTAAAAAAATAGGAGAAATTTTAAGTTCTATTTAAGGTTGGATGTGTATACTATAATCATTAAATAAAGACCTCCTAATATTATTTGAAACAGATAACACTGATTTAGTTTGAATTTGATTTTCATCTAATATCTTTATTTAATAGAACTCCTAAACTTTTTCATAATAATCTCCTGCAAAAGTCGCCTGTAAGGGTGGCTTTTGTTTTATCATCCATGATATAATAGAAACAAATGGAGGACGGAAAATGGTAAAAGTACGATTGTATTTGGTACGTCATGGCAAGACCATGTTTAACACGATTGGTCGCGCGCAAGGTTGGAGCGATACTCCCTTAACAGCTGAAGGTGAGCGAGGGATTCAAGAATTAGGAATCGGTTTGAGAGAATCTGGTCTGCAGTTTGAGCGCGCTTATTCGAGTGATTCAGGGCGCACCATTCAGACAATGGGAATTATCCTTGATGAACTTGGCTTGCAGGGGAAAATCCCTTATCGCATGGACAAGCGTATCAGAGAATGGTGTTTTGGTAGCTTTGACGGGGCTTATGATGGTGATCTTTTCATGGGCATTATTCCTCGTATCTTTAATGTGGACCACGTTCACCAATTGTCTTATGCTGAACTGGCTGAGGGTTTGGTAGAGGTCGATACAGCTGGTTGGGCTGAAGGATGGGAAAAACTCAGTGGCCGAATCAAGGAAGGTTTTGAAGCGATTGCCAAAGAAATGGAAGAACAAGGGGGCGGCAATGCTCTTGTCGTGAGCCATGGAATGACCATTGGAACCATTGTTTATCTGATTAATGGCATGCATCCGCATGGTCTAGATAATGGTAGCGTAACGATCCTTGAATATGAGGACGGCCAGTTTAGGGTAGAGGTTGTCGGTGACCGTAGTTACCGAGAACTAGGACGTGAGAAGATGGAAGAATCATCTAATTAATCAGTCTAGACTTGCTTGCAATGAACTAGGAATCTAGTAAGAATATCAAGATAAGAAAAAACAGCCGAGGGTAATCCTTTCGGCTGTTTTTGATGGGGAAAACTAAAGTGTAATGCTATTGCTTTTAGAGATTTTCATAAACAAGAGCAAGGAACCTACTGTTAGAACAGTCAGGATAGTTGACAAGGCTGCGGCTACACCGTAATTCCCTCTGAGAACCTCTGTATAAATAGCTACAGTCATTGTTCTTGTTTTGACATTGTAGAGGAGGATAGAAGTAGAGAGCTCTGAAATCATTGTGACCCAAGATAGGATGGCTCCAGAAATAATACCAGATAGCATCATTGGAGTTGTAATCTTGGCAAAGGTATTGAGACGGCTACTTCCTAAGCTTTCAGCAGCTTCTTCAATACTTGGGGCTATTTGTTGCAAGCTAGCAACAGATGAGCGAATAGTATAAGGCAATCTTCTGACAGATAGGGACATAATCAAGATGAAAGCTGTTCCTGTAATCATAAGAAATCCACTTCCAAATAGACCAGTATTGAAGGAAGAAATGAAGGCAATCCCTAGAACAGTTCCTGGTACAATATAAGGGACCATACTGAGGCTGTCAATTAAGTTTGTAAACAAATTCCGTTTTCTAACGGCTAGGTAGGAGATAAATGTTGCGAATAGGACAACTAGAACTAAGGCAATCAAAGGGATACGAATAGTATTGAAAATAGCAGATCCCATACGATTGAAAGCTACCTTGTAACTGTTTAGAGAATAACCTTTGACAAATACCATACCTGATGTTTTTAGGAAAGAAGTATAAATCAAGTAAACTTGAGGTAGAACAGAGAACAAGATAATTCCGTAGACTGTTGCATAAATGGCAGCCATTTTTCCTTTTGTAGTTTTTTTAGGCTCAATTGGATGGAGCGAATTCATACTGAAACTGTAGCGGTTTGAAATGTATTTTTGGATAAGGAAGATTGCCAAGGCAATGATAATCGCCATAATTGCTAAAGCAGATGCAAAAGCAGAATTTCCTCCAACCTCGCTAATGAATTGGGTATAAATCAGAACAGGGAAAGTCCGATATCCTTCACCAATTAACATCGGTGTTCCAAAGTCTGAGAATGCTCTCATAAATACAAGCAGGGCAGCAGCTAGTAAGGTTGGAACTAGGAGAGGTAAAACAACCGTTACGATACGTTTAAATCCGAAGGACCCCATGCTTTCAGCAGCTTCAAGTAGAGAATTGTCAATACTTTTCATTGTCCCAGCAACGTATAGAAATACCAGTGGGAATAATTGTAGTGTAAAGACAAGTACAATTCCTTTGAATCCATAAATATCGATAGCTGGAAGATGAAGAGCATTTGTCAGGAATTTAGTAATGACCCCATTTCGTCCCAGCAAGAGAATCCAGGAGTAGGCTCCCACGAAAGGAGCTGACATAGAAGCAATGATAATCAATATTTGTAGAAATTTCTTTCCCTTGAAGTCATACATAGAGAAGAGATAAGCTAATAAGGTTCCTACGACTAAGGAAGTGACAGTAGCGGTAATGGAAACCTTGAAACTGTTGACAAGTGTCTCAGAGTAGTAGGCTTTACCAAAGAAAGTGACAAAATTAGCTAGTGAGAATTGTCCTTCATGTATGAGTGCTTGCTTGAGCACGGTAACGATAGGATAAACCAGAAAGACAAGATAGGTAAGAAAGATGAAGAAAGAGGAGGCTGTCCAAATATTTAGTTTTTTACGTTCCATGGTTGACTCCTTTTATCAGGTTTTGGGAACCATCTGCAGAAAAGACGTTTAATTTTTGAGTATTGATTCGTAGACGAATACGATCGCCTTTTTGTAGATCTTCTTCAAAAGTTGATTCTTCGCTAACCTGAATTTTTGAGGCAAAACCTGTCTCAATGAAATACTCCGTATTTAGTCCAAGATAGACGCTATCGCTAATAATTCCTTCAATATCTCCAGATTCATCTTTGATAAACTCTTCAGGACGAATACTTACATGAATAGCTTGTGCTTCAGCCTGATCAAGAGCTGGCATTCGAAGAGCATAGCCATCTGAAAAAACGATATAAGCGCCGTCGCTCCGTTTTTCGAGATTGGCAGGGATAATATTTGTGCGTCCGATAAAGGTAGCCACAAACTCATTAGCTGGTTTATGATAGAGTTCTTTTGGTCGACCGATTTGTTGGATGACTCCGTCTTTCATAACAGCAATTTGGTCTGAAATAGCCATAGCTTCTTCTTGGTCGTGGGTCACATAAACAGTTGTAATTCCCACTTCGTGTTGGATTTCTCGAATAGCTTGACGCATATCCAAGCGAAGTTTGGCATCCAGATTACTAAGTGGCTCGTCCATGAGGAGAACACTTGGATTAACAGCTAAGGCACGTGCCAAGGCGACACGTTGTTGTTGTCCACCACTGAGTTTATCGGGCTTTCGATCCGCATATTGAGCAATTTGCATGAGTTCAAGATACTTATTGGTCTGTTGAATCAATTCTTCTTTTGGAACCTTCTTTTGCTTAAGACCAAAAGCAACATTATCTCGAACAGTCAAATGTGGGAAAATAGCGTAGTTTTGGAAAACCATCCCGATATTGCGTTTGCTGGGTTCCATATTATTGATTTTTGTATCATCGAAGTAAAATTCTCCGCCTTCGATACTGTTGAAACCTGCAATCATACGAAGAAGGGTCGTTTTCCCACATCCTGAAGGTCCAAGAAGGGTAAAGAGACTTCCTTTTGGAATTGTAATGTTCAAATTCTCAATAACAGGGACATCGTGGTAGATTTTTTTGGCGTTAATAATTTTGATCTCACTCATAGTGAACCTCTTTTACTGTTTAGATTGGATATCTGTAAAGACTTCGTTGTATTTCTTAACGATATCTGATTTATTCTTGATGACATAATCATAATCTTCAGTGAGTGTTTTGATTTTGTCAATTGGTTTCATGTTTTCGCTTGTTTTAGCATTTTTACGCACAGGGCGGTTAGTAGTGGTTGTACCAAGTGTATCTTGTACTTCTTGAGAGATAATAAAATCGATAAATTTCTTGGCATTTTCCATATTTTTAGCTTTTTTAACGATAGCAGCACTAGCAGGTAGGAAGACGGTTCCTTCTTTTGGATAGACTACCTTGATATTAGCTCCGTCATTTAAGAGTTTAACTGCTGGATCTTCATAAGAGAGACCAACAGCCATTTCTCCGTCAGCGACTGCTTTATAGACACCAGATGAGCTTGAACCGATTTTACCATCAATAAGTGTGAAGAGATCTTTGACATAGCCCCAAGCTTTATCATCTTTGTAGCCACCTTGTGCTTGTAGCATATTAGTTAATTGAGCAAAAGCGCTAGAAGAATTGGCTGGGTCGGCAGTTGCAATTTTCCCTTTTAATTCAGGTTTGAGAAGGTCGCTATATCCTTCGATGTTCATGCCTTTTGTTAAATCAGGATTGACGATTAAAACACTACCATCTAGTGTATAAGGAGTAGAGTAGCCAGTTGTGTTTTGATATTCTTTGATAACATTATCATTTTCTTTTGAAGTATAGTTTTCAAAGAGTTCTCCGTGGGTAGCATATTGTGTATAAGAACCACCAAAGATGACATCAGCTACAGGAGCTTCTTTTTCTGACTCTAGTTTTTTGAAAAGTTCTCCAGTACCAGCTTGAATCAGTTCTACTTTGATACCATATTTTTCTTCAAAGGCAGGAATAGTTGCTCCGATTAAGCCCTCTGAGTTTGGTGAATAAACGACTAGCGAACCGCCGTCTCCTTTATCAGATGAACCGCCATCGGCAGATTCATTAGAAGAACAAGCAGCAAGACCAAAAAGGGCTAGTCCGCAAGCAGCATAATACATCCATTTCTTTTTCATGATGGATACCTCCGTTGTGTTATTTAAGCTTATTTTAAAACAATGTAAGCGTTTTTAAAACCGATAATTCTATTCTATTAGAGTAAAATTCTCTACAAAACGGAAGTAATCTTTTTGATTTTATAGCAGGGTTTGACAGTTAATCATTGGAAAGTCAAATTTTATTTTTTAGATTGGATATCTGTAAAAATATCATTGTACTTTTTAAGAATAGCAGATTTATTTTTAATGACATAATCGGAATCTTCAGTGGCAATATTGATTTCTGTCATAGCCTTCATATTTTTATTGGTTTTAGCATTTTTACGAATAGGTCTGATTGTAGTTTCAGTTCCTAGCTTATCTTGGATTTCTTGAGAAAGGAGGAAATCGATAAATTTCTTAGCGTTTTCCATGTGTTTAGCATTTTTGATGATAGCTGCGTTACCAGGTAAAAAGACGGTTCCTTCTTTTGGATAAATAACTTTTACATCAACTCCGTCGTTTAAGAGTTTTAAGGCAGGATCTTCATAGGTGAGTCCTACAGCCATTTCTCCATCGGCGACAGCTTTGTAAACATTTGAAGAGCTAGATGCAATCTTTCCATCTACTAGGGTAAATAGATTTTTCACATAGGTCCAAGCTTGTTCATTTTCGTATCCACCTTGATCTACAAGCATGTTTGTTAATTGTGCAAAGGCGCTAGAAGCATTACTAGGATCAGCAGTAGCAATTTTTCCTTTTAATTTAGGATTGAGTAGATCATTGTAACCTTCAATTTTTATATCTTTTGTAAGAGCTGAATTGGCAATGATGACACTGACATCCAGTGTATAAGGTGTGTAGAATCCTGTTTTATTTTGATATTCAGGAATTATCTGGTCGTTCTCTTGAGAAATATAAGGTTCAAAAAGTTTTTCGTTAGAAGAGAAGAGGGCGTAGGAGCCTCCGAAAATGACATCAGCTACAGGGGATTCTTTTTCGGCCTCAGCTTTTTTGAACAATTCACCAGTGCTGGCTTGTACTAAGTCAACCTTAATACCATATTTTTCTTCGAAGGCTGGGATTGTTTCTTCGATAAGGTCTTCAGGGTTAGGTGAGTAGACAACCAAAGTGTTATCTGAATCTTTTTCAGTGCTAGTTTCCGCTTCTATAGGTGAAGAACATCCTGATAAAGAAAGGAATATCCAGCCACAAGAGAGAAAGAATAGTATTTTTTTCATAAGTATCTCCTTTTTTACGAACATTTTCTCTACCTAGATTATTAATGTTTTCAAATTGTAGAGTTCTACAGGATATAATAAAAACCTTAAAGAAATCTAAAACGAAAAATAGGAAATGAGTTCCTAGAGCAAGGATGGGTGAATTGTAGCTGAGATTTTGATGGTAATCCTCTTCAAAACACGTCGCTTTATCTGCAATCTCAAAGCTATGATTTGAGTAGTTAGCACTTTGATTTTCATTGGGTAAAAGTACAAAATAAAAAGATTGCTAGAGTTGAGCAATCCTTTTACATCAATGATTTTTATCCATAAGTTTTAATTCTTTTGGAGAAATATGGAGATATTTTTTAAAAACTTTGGCAAAATATTTATAGTCTGAAAATCCAACTTGTTCAGAGATATCGCTTAAGGGAGAATTAGGAGACTCAGCCATTTTATCTATAGCTTGCTTGAGGCGGTAGCGTAAGATATATTCATTTAGCGTCATTGGGAAGTCTTCTTTGATAACCTTATATAGATAACTTTCACTATATCCTAGATTCTCTGCAATGGTAGAAATGGTAAAGTGCATGCAGTAGTGTTGGTGCACAAATTCAAGAATTTGCTGAATGATTTGGTTTTGTGTATCAACTTGTTGGATAGAGGTGAGTAAAGTTTGATACTCTTCTAAAAAAGGAGTTTCTTGATAAGTGCTAACTCGTAATCGTAAAACAATTTTTTGAAGACATTCTGTCAACTCCTTGGTATCAATTGGTTTGGATAAGAAATCAACTGCCCCATATTGCATGGCTTTTTTGGCATTTTGAAAATCGTTATAACCTGATAAGATAACTTTTTCATAAGAAAGAGTACGAGTAGCTTCGAACATCATAAAAGCATCCATAATTGGCATTGTGATATCTGTTAAGACAATATGAGGTTCTTTTTCTTGGATGAGTTTCATTCCCTCTTGACCGTGACTGGCAGTTCCTACGACTTGGATACCTAAGGCAGAGTAGTCTACGGCAATCTCTAGCCATTTTCGAATGAGGTGTTCGTCTTCTACGATAATGAGCTTAAACATGAGTTAGTCCTTTCGTTATAAATTTGACCCAAGTTTCTCCTTGGCGATTGACTCCTAAATCTAGCTGGACATCAGAAAAGAAATTGCTCAATCGTTTATAGCTGTTAACGATACCATGCTGGGTATGAGGGCTTTCTAAAGAGTCTAAAATAGCGAGTCGCTCTTGTTTTGTGAGTCCTCCAGCATTATCCTTGACTAAAAAAGTTAGAGAATCTGATTCCAAGGTAATTTGGATATCTATATGAAGATCAATACGGTATTGCATCCCATATTTTATAGCATTTTCTACGAGAGGAAGCAAGAAAAGCTTAGGTATAGGCTGATTATCGACAGTTTCTGGACAGACAATATCATAAGAAAAGTGCTCGAAACGAATCTGATGAATCATAAGGTAATCCTCTATAATCTTTAAATCTTGGCAAATGGTTGTTTCTTTTTCTAAATCGGTGATACTGTAACGAAGAATGCGCGTGAGATTTTGAATCAGGTCTTGTGTGAGAGCGGCATCCATTAAAGAAGTGATTTTAATCGTTTCAAGTGTATTGTAGAGAAAATGAGGATTGAACTGAGCTTCCAGCATTTTTCTTTCAAAAATCCATTTTTCTTTTTCTATGGTCAACATTTTTTGATGAAGTTGATCTAATTCGTACAACATATTGTTGATTTTTTCTGCCATAAACTCAAACTCATCACCTGTTTGTAGAGAAAGCCTTTTTTCTGCTTGTTTAGGAATTTCTTGAAGTTGGTAAACCAAACTTTCAATAGGAACAGCATTGTGTGTCGCAATTTTATGAGCAATTCGCCTTGCTTGCCAAAAGTAGAGGAAGAATATACATAAGGTGAGAATGGAGGCTAGACCGAGTAAGCTAGGAATGGGAAAAAAGGATTGAAAAGTATAGATTGAAAAAATAGCACCGACTTTTTCTTTTTGAACAATAAGCGGTTCATTCGCATACCAGTGGGTGCGAGAGTGTAGGAGTTTTTCATCAAATTTTTCAAGAGTGGAACGAGTAAACTGATTTGTATTGTTGGAAAACATATTTCCAAAGCTATCGGTAATGATGTATTTGGAATTGATCATTGGGAAACTTGAGATGAAATCATTCTCATTTACGAAAGCAATAGTATAGGCCTTAACTCGTTGGTTTTGAAGTAGTGGTTTGATAAAGAGTGTGTAGTGTTGTTTATCTGAAGAGAGTGCAATTTTTTCTGTCACTTTTTCTTGAGAAGGATTTTGAATGAGTAGTTTTAGATAGTAGGGAGATAAAATACTTTCTTGATGATTTCGATTGGTACTAAATAGTAATTCACCTGTATCACTTAGGATAATGAGGTCAGAACTAAGTTTTAATTTAGCTTTTGTCTCGTAAAATAAGCTAAAGACTTCTCGCTCTGTGTGTTTGCCATCCAAAAATCCAGGAATCATTTTATGGTTCATAGTAGTCAGGAGCTCATTATTGGCTTCTTTCATTTCTTGAACCTGTTTGACAATCTGTCTCGTATCTTTGGAGAGTTGCTGCTTTTGTAAAAAATAGGAAAAACCAAAAAGTAAAATGAGTAGTAAAAGAGAGGTCACAAAGGCTGCGATAGAGCTTCTATGGAGAATTTCTTTTTGGAGAGATTTTTTAAAGGAATGAGACATCCGCTACCTCCTTGGAAGGGTTTTCTGTTATAAGTATAGCAGTTTAAAAATTCTAGAGCAAGGTAAAATAGAAAAGTATAGAATAGAACGAGACCAAATTCCCTCAAAAATGGTATAATAGTAACATCACAAAATTGGAGAGAGACCATGAGTTTTTACAATCATAAAGAAATTGAGCCTAAGTGGCAGGGCTACTGGGCAGAACATCATACATTTAAGACAGGAACAGATGCATCAAAACCGAAGTTTTATGCTCTTGATATGTTCCCTTATCCGTCTGGAGCTGGTCTGCACGTAGGACACCCAGAAGGTTATACTGCAACCGATATCCTCAGTCGTTACAAACGTGCGCAAGGCTATAATGTCCTTCACCCAATGGGTTGGGATGCTTTTGGTTTGCCTGCAGAGCAATACGCTATGGATACAGGTAATGACCCAGCAGAATTTACGGCGGAGAACATTGCCAACTTCAAACGCCAAATCAATGCGCTTGGATTTTCTTATGACTGGGATCGTGAAGTCAACACAACAGATCCAAACTACTACAAGTGGACGCAATGGATTTTCACCAAGCTTTACGAAAAAGGCTTGGCCTATGAAGCGGAAGTGCCAGTAAACTGGGTTGAGGAATTGGGAACAGCCATCGCCAACGAAGAGGTCCTTCCTGATGGAACGTCTGAGCGTGGAGGCTATCCAGTTGTCCGCAAGCCAATGCGCCAATGGATGCTCAAAATCACAGCTTACGCAGAGCGCTTGCTCAATGACTTAGATGAACTTGATTGGCCAGAGTCTATCAAGGACATGCAACGCAACTGGATTGGTAAATCAACTGGTGCAAATGTAACTTTCAAAGTAAAAGGAACAGACAAGGAATTCACAGTCTTTACCACTCGTCCGGACACCCTTTTCGGTGCGACTTTCACTGTTTTGGCTCCTGAGCATGACTTGGTTGACGCTATCACAAGTCCAGAGCAAGCAGAAGCAGTTGCAGACTATAAACACCAAGCTAGCCTCAAATCTGACTTGGCTCGTACAGACCTTGCCAAGGAAAAAACTGGTGTTTGGACTGGAGCTTATGCTATCAACCCTGTCAATGGCAAGGAAATCCCAATCTGGATTGCTGACTATGTCCTTGCGAGTTATGGGACAGGTGCTGTCATGGCTGTGCCTGCTCACGATCAACGTGACTGGGAATTTGCCAAACAATTTGACCTTCCAATCGTCGAAGTACTTGAAGGTGGAAACATTGAAGAAGCTGCCTACACAGAAGATGGTCTTCATGTCAATTCAGACTTCCTAGATGGACTCAACAAAGAAGATGCTATTGCCAAGATTGTGGCTTGGTTGGAAGAAAAAGGCTGTGGACAAGAGAAGGTTACCTACCGTCTTCGCGACTGGCTCTTTAGCCGTCAACGTTATTGGGGTGAGCCGATTCCAATCATTCATTGGGAAGATGGAACTTCAACAGCTGTTCCGGAAAGTGACTTGCCACTTGTCTTGCCTGTAACCAAGGATATTCGTCCTTCAGGTACTGGTGAAAGTCCACTAGCTAACTTGACAGACTGGCTTGAAGTAACTCGTGAAGATGGCGTCAAAGGTCGTCGTGAAACCAATACTATGCCACAGTGGGCAGGTTCAAGCTGGTACTACCTCCGCTACATTGACCCACACAATACTGAGAAATTGGCTGACGAGGACCTCCTCAAACAATGGTTGCCAGTAGATATCTACGTTGGTGGAGCAGAGCATGCTGTTCTCCACTTGCTTTACGCTCGTTTCTGGCATAAATTCCTCTATGACCTCGGTGTTGTTCCGACTAAGGAACCATTCCAAAAACTCTTTAACCAAGGAATGATTTTGGGAACAAGCTACCGTGACCACCGTGGGGCTCTTGTGGCAACCGATAAGGTTGAAAAACGTGACGGCTCTTTCTTCCATGTAGAAACAGGAGAAGAGTTGGAGCAAGCACCAGCCAAGATGTCTAAATCGCTCAAGAACGTTGTTAACCCAGACGATGTGGTGGAGCAATACGGTGCCGATACCCTTCGTGTCTATGAAATGTTTATGGGACCACTTGATGCTTCGATCGCTTGGTCAGAAGAAGGTCTGGAAGGAAGCCGTAAATTCCTTGACCGTGTTTACCGTTTGATTACAAGTAAGGAAATTGTTTCAGAAAACAATGACTCTCTCGACAAGGTCTACAACGAAACCGTTAAAGCTGTCACAGAGCAAATCGAATCATTGAAATTCAACACAGCCATTGCCCAACTTATGGTCTTTGTCAACGCGGCTAACAAGGAAGACAAGCTCTATGTTGACTACGCCAAAGGATTTATCCAAATGATTGCACCATTTGCGCCTCACTTGGCAGAAGAACTTTGGCAAACTGTTGCAGCAACAGGTGAGTCAATCTCTTACGTGGCTTGGCCAACATGGGACGCAAGCAAATTGGTTGAAGACGAAATCGAAATCGTTGTCCAAATCAAAGGAAAAGTTCGCGCCAAACTCATGGTCGCTAAAGATCTATCACGCGAAGAATTGCAAGAAATTGCTCTAGCTGACGAAAAAGTCAAAGCGGAGATCGAAGGTAAGGAAATCGTGAAAGTGATTAGTGTACCGAATAAATTGGTTAATATTGTTGTGAAATAAGATAGGAATCCTTCAGAGTAGAATCTGGGGGATTTTTTGATTGAAAAATATAATTCTGTTTCCATCATCTCACCACTTAACCTCTCATTTTAACCACTTATCTCAAAAGTCGATTTTTCTTTCATACTTTTTGTTAAACTGGTGAGGTAAAGAGGAGGAACTAAATATGATTTTACAAGCTAAACATTTGAGTAAATGGTACGGCAATCATATGGCTGTTGACGATATTCAGTTAGAGTTTGAAAAAGGGAGTTTTAATGCTATTTTGGGTCCCAATGGTGCAGGAAAATCAACCACCATTTCCATGTTAATCGGTTTGAAAAAGCCGACAAAAGGTCAGATTCGATATGCGCCAAATACGAAAATAGGAGTTGTTTTTCAAGCTAGTGTACTGGATGAGATGTTGACGGTTAGAGAAAATCTTACGATTCGTGCTCAACAGTATAAGGAGATTGCAGCAAGTCGTGTGGATGATTTGATCCATCAACTGGGTTTGACTGCTTTCCAGAAGCAACTATATGGGACTTTGTCAGGTGGGCAAAAACGTAGGGTTGATATTGCGCGTGCTCTTCTTTCACAGCCAGATATTCTTTTCTTAGATGAACCAACGACAGGTCTAGATATTCAGACTCGCAAAGCCATTTGGGATTTACTGTCTCGACTACAAAAGGATGAAGGGATGACTATTATCTTAACGACTCATTATCTGGATGAAGCGGATGAAGCGGATCAGATTTATATCGTTGATCATGGGAAAGTGATTGCGCAAGGTTCTGCGACGGCTATTAAAAGTCAGTATGCATCTAATATTCTAAAAATTCGTTTTAAAGAAATGAAGGATTTAGAAAAGTTGCTACAGACTGGAATGACAGTAAAGGAAGAAAATGAGATGGAATATCTTTTTTATCCAAGAACGTCACAGGAAGCTATTGAATATTTGGCAAAAGTTCGAGAAGAAATTGATTCTTTTGAGTTTCGCCCAGGTACCATGGATGATGCCTTTATTGCACTTACAGGAAGAGAGGTTCGCTAATGTTAGCTTTATTGAAACGGAATTTTATCTTATATTTTCGTAATCGTTCAGGAGTATTTTTCTCATTATTGGGGGCATTGATTTCCTTCCTCCTTTATATCATTTTTTTGCAGAAGAACTTGACGGATGCTTGGTCCCAACTCCCTGATAATACGAACCTTTTAAATAACTGGCTGATGGGTGGGACCTTGGCTGTAACTGGGATTACAACCAGTTTTACGGCTCTTACACAAATGGTACAGGATCGTGAAAATCAAGTGGATCAAGATCTCTTCTTGACAGATTTAGGTAGCTGGGGTTTACAGGTGTCCTATCTAATCAGTAGTATTGCCATCTCTTTTGTCATGCAGGTGTTTATGTTTGCTGTTATGGGGCTTTATTTTAAAGAAAGTCCAGTTATCAGTCATTTACCGGAAATTGCTTTGATTATGTTGTTAAGTAGTCTGCTTTCAAGTTTGATAAATATTCTCTTGATTTACCGTTTTCAATCTGTAGATAGTCTTGGCAAACTGGCAACTATAGTGGGAACTGCTTCTGGATTTTTAGTAGGAACTTATGTTCCTATTGGAGTTTTACCTGATTTTGCACAGATTATCATGAAGTGTACCCCTGCAACTTATATTGCTTCTCTTTATCGACAAATTTTAATGAAAGAACCATTAGAGACCGCATTTACAGGAAATAGCAGATTGTTAAAGGAATTTCAAGAAAAAATGGGAATCCAAATCAACTGGCAAGAACTATTGACAAAGGAAGAGACATACTTTATAGTGGTTATTATCAGTCTCGTCGCTATTCTTCTTTGGCTTTTATTTGTTAAAGTGTTTAGCAGGAGAAAATAAAAGTATATTGGAGAGAAAATGAAGATTCGTTTTGAAATGAAGACAGAGTTTTCAGAAAAGGACCCACATATTGTAATTCAGGCAGCTCAGTTAACCGACCAAGCAAGGGAAGTCATGGAGTATTTAGAACAATTTTCAACGACCAATCAGGTGGTCATTCCTATTCGAACGGATGATCATCTGGTTATGGTGAAAATTGAGGATCTTATTCTAGCAGATATCGATAAGAACTTATTAACCATTTATACGGTAGATGGGATTTATAAAACTAAGGAAACATTGATAAACTTTCAGAATCGGATTAATCGGCGTAACTTTATACAGATATCACGCCATTCAATTATAAACATTGACCACTTAGAATCGTTATCAGATAGTTTTTCAGGGAACATGATGGCTAAAATGACTCGGGGTATCAAATCTAGTGTGAGTCGGAAATACGTTAAGTCCTTAATGAATTATCTAGGTTTATAGGAGAAAATCATGAAACGATTAATTGATTATTTTGTATCGGGAATGCGTACGGCTTCCTTCTTTTATTTGAGTATGATGGTGTTGACTCAGTGTTATCCAGGTATTACCTATCCTGAACCAATGACAAAAAATATTCTAGCTCTGTTTTTAATGGGTGGAATTATGGGGGTATTGACTTTAATACTTGAAAAGCTAGAGTTTCTTGCTTTTAGTATACGTGTAGGAGTTCATTTATTAGTTACAGCTACTGTCTTAGTATTGACCTCTCTATTTTTTGGCTGGGGTTCAGCCTTGTGGAGTCCCTTGCTTTGGTTTTTTTTCTTGTTAATTTATGGATTGATATGGTTGTATCAAATCTGGCAAACTCACAAACTTACCCAACGAATTAATCAAGCCTTAGAGGATAAAAGACAGAAAACGGGTCACTAATATAGTGTTGAGGATGAAGTTTGAAGACAGTGCCAGTTTCCAAAGAGAACAATTTGTGATATAGTATTTTCAGCGTAAAACAAGGAGAAGAAAGATGCCAGTAAATGAATATGGTCAGATGATTGGTGAGTCAATGGAAGGTTATACACCAGGTGAATTGCCTGCTATTGATTTTTTAGAAGGGCATTATGCTCGAATAGAAGCTCTTTCAGTGGAAAAGCATGCGGAGAATTTATTAGCTGTTTATGGTCCGGATACTCCTCGAGAGATGTGGACCTACCTCTTTCAGGAGCCAGTGGCAGATATGGAGGAGCTGCTTACCCTTTTAAATCAGATGTTAGCTCGTAAGGACCGTTTTTACTATGCAATCATAGACAAGGTAACTGGTAAGGCTTTGGGAACTTTTTCTCTCATGCGTATTGACCAGAATAACCGAGTAATAGAAGTGGGAGCTGTCACTTTTTCTCCAGAGCTCAGGGGGACACGGATAGGGACAGAAGCCCAGTATCTCTTGGCTTGCTATGTCTTTGAGGAGCTTAACTATCGTCGCTATGAGTGGAAATGCGATGCTCTTAATTTGCCATCAAGACGAGCT
This sequence comes from uncultured Streptococcus sp., assembly GCA_963527735.1. Taxonomy (GTDB): domain Bacteria; phylum Bacillota; class Bacilli; order Lactobacillales; family Streptococcaceae; genus Streptococcus. The sequence continues at coordinate 519 of CAURTM010000028.1, read as the reverse complement.
GCGGAGCGTTTGGGATTTATTTATGAAGGAACCTTCCGTCAGGCAGTGGTTTATAAGGGGCGTACAAGAGATACGGATTGGTTGTCTATGATTGATAAGGACTGGCTTCAAGTCAAAGCTCGATTGGAAGCATGGTTACGTCCTGAAAACTTTGATAAAAATGGACGACAGTACAAGAGCTTGAGAGAACTCTAAGAGGTGTTGACATGATAACAATTAGAAAGCAAGAAATCGTCAAGCTCGAGGATGTTTTGCATCTCTATCAGGCTGTCGGTTGGACAAATTATACCCATCAACCAGAGATGCTGGAGCAGGCCTTATCTCATTCATTAGTGATTTATCTGGCGCTTGATGGCGATGCTGTGGTGGGCTTGATTCGTTTGGTTGGAGACGGTTTTTCATCAGTTTTTGTACAGGATTTGATTGTTTTACCAATCTATCAGCGTCAAGGGATTGGTAGTGCCTTGATGAAAGAGGCTTTAGAGGATTACAAAGATGCCTATCAAGTCCAGCTGGTGA
>CAURTM010000027.1:0-16976 GCA_963527735.1 uncultured Streptococcus sp. | reverse complement strand
GAACGCCGGAAGTAGTTGGGGGTTGCCCCCTGTGAGATATGGAAGTCGCTTAGCTTTATTCCGCCATAGCTCAGTTGGTAGTAGCGCATGACTGTTAATCATGATGTCGTAGGTTCGAGTCCTACTGGCGGAGTAGTTAATTAAAGGAGGTTTTGGCCTCTTTTTTTGTTATATAATTAATAATCTATCTCGCACCTAACGAAGCGAGATATTTTTATTGACGATAGAAGTTTCAGACACCATCATTTTCGAGCATTGATAGCACTTAAAACGACGCTCTCTAAGTAGAATTCTGGTAGGCATACCAGTCGTTTCGAGGTAAGGAATCTTAGAATGTTTTTGAAAGTCATATTTCTGCATTTAACTTCCGCAATCAGGGCAAGATGGGGCGTCGTAGTCCAGTTTAGCGATCATTTCCTTATTTGTACTCCTATTGATGATATCCATAATTTAGAAATTAGGGTCTGTAAGCTCTAGTAATTTTGTGATAAAGTATAATTGTTCCATATGATTCTTTCTAATGATGGTTTGGTGGCTTTTCATTATAAATCTTATGGAATTTTTTTCTACCCTAAAATAGGTTCCATAATATCCATAGAGGATTTAACCACTACAAATATTATAGTTACTTTTCTTTTTAATAATTATTAAGTGCTTCATTTCTATTCAATCACTTTATAGCTTAAACTGAGAAAGATTCAATGCAATGGTAACCGTACAGGATGATTTGTAATAAGGTTAATTTTTGTAAATCATTTATAGGAAATTTTCTATTTTTAGGGATTTAATAGTTTGTTTTTGATGTAAGATATTTATTTCTATTCTGTCAACTTTTCCTATTTTTTCTCTTGTTGAGGTTGGTATTTTAACAATTCAGGAATTATTAATGATTAATTAAAATTTTTTGTTAGAATAAGACCATAAAAAGTAAAGGAGTGTATGCTTATGCTACAAAATATTTATGATCAGATGACTGATTTCTATGACAGTATCGAAGAAGAGTATGCTACTTTCTTTGGTAATAGTTGGGAGTGGGAACATTTTCATTTTAAATTTTTGATTTATTATCTTTTCCGATATAGCATTGAGAATCATCGGGATTTTATCGTTTACCATTATCGTGTTGCTTATCGTTTGTATCTTGAAAAGATGATAATGAATCGGGGTTTTATTTCTTGTTGAGGTAATTTTAGTTAATTTCCGAACAAACTTACTTTTTTATGGCAATATAACAATAAATAGCTGGTAATTTTTCTAAAACATTTTTTAATAGTTGGAAATAGCAAATCTTTCTATTGTTTCTTCTTGATAAAAAGGCGATTTTTTCTTATAATAAATTGTAAGATATAATTGCGGGTGAGATTCCTGCCATGTATGTGAGAAAGGAAGAGCCTGAGGGCTCAGACAAGATTATGACTTCAGTTGTTGTTGTAGGTACCCAATGGGGTGATGAAGGTAAAGGGAAGATTACAGACTTCCTTTCAGCGAATGCAGAAGTGATTGCGCGTTACCAAGGTGGTGATAATGCAGGTCACACGATTGTGATTGATGGTAAGAAATTTAAGTTGCACTTGATTCCATCTGGAATTTTCTTCCCTGAAAAAATCTCTGTTATTGGGAATGGTATGGTTGTAAATCCTAAATCTCTTGTAAAAGAGTTGAGCTATCTTCATGAGGAAGGTGTGACAACTGATAACTTGCGTATTTCTGATCGCGCGCATGTCATTTTGCCTTATCATATCGAGTTGGATCGTTTGCAAGAAGAAGCTAAGGGCGACAATAAGATTGGTACTACAATTAAGGGAATTGGTCCAGCTTATATGGACAAGGCTGCTCGTGTGGGAATTCGTATCGCAGATCTTCTGGATAAAGATATTTTCCGTGAGCGTTTAGAACGTAACCTTGCTGAAAAGAATCGTCTTTTTGAAAAATTGTATGACAGTAAAGCGATTGCTTTCGATGATATTTTTGAAGAGTATTACGAATATGGTCAACAAATCAAGAAATATGTGACAGATACATCTGTCATTTTGAACGATGCGCTTGATAATGGTAAGCGTGTGCTTTTTGAAGGTGCACAAGGTGTTATGCTAGATATCGACCAAGGTACGTATCCATTTGTTACGTCATCAAACCCTGTGGCTGGTGGTGTGACCATTGGTTCTGGTGTTGGTCCAAGTAAGATTGACAAGGTTGTAGGTGTATGTAAAGCCTATACGAGTCGTGTAGGAGACGGTCCTTTCCCAACTGAGTTGTTTGATGAAGTGGGAGAACGTATCCGTGAAGTCGGTCATGAATATGGTACAACAACTGGTCGTCCACGTCGTGTGGGTTGGTTTGACTCAGTTGTGATGCGTCATAGTCGTCGTGTTTCTGGTATTACTAATCTTTCATTGAACTCTATCGATGTTTTGAGTGGTTTAGATATTGTGAAAATCTGTGTGGCCTATGATCTTGATGGTCAACGTATTGACTACTATCCAGCTAGTCTTGAGCAATTGAAACGTTGCAAGCCTATCTATGAAGAGTTACCAGGTTGGTCAGAAGATATTACTGGAGTTCGTAATTTGGAAGATCTTCCTGAGAATGCGCGTAACTACGTTCGTCGTGTGAGTGAATTGGTTGGCGTTCGTATTTCTACTTTCTCAGTAGGTCCTGGTCGTGAACAAACAAATATTTTAGAAAGTGTTTGGTCCTAAGAGATTTTTAAGATTTGTTTAAGATAGGTCGGGTATACTATAGACAGTTACAAGAAGACCTCCTAACTTGTTGTAACAAATATCCTAAACTTTTCTTTTTCATAATAATCTCCCTATAAAGTCACCGCATTCGGTGGCTTTTTTTGTGTTGGGATTCATGATATAATAATAAAATCGATAAGCAGGAAAAGAGAAACGGATGAATTATACACTTGAAGAAAAAGAAGTTTTTATGAGGGAGGCTTTGAGAGAGGCTGAGATTGCTCTTGAACACGATGAAATTCCAATTGGTTGTGTGATTGTCAAAGATGGAGAAATCATTGGCCGTGGGCATAATGCGCGTGAGGAGTTGCAACGAGCGGTTATGCATGCGGAGATTATGGCCATAGAGAATGCGAACTTGAGTGAGGAGAGCTGGCGCTTGCTGGATTGCACGCTTTTTGTGACCATTGAGCCTTGTGTCATGTGTAGTGGGGCGATTGGACTCGCCCGTATTCCAAACGTGGTCTATGGGGCTAAAAACCAGAAATTTGGCGCTGCTGGGAGTTTGTACGATATCTTGACAGATGAGCGTCTCAATCATCGTGTGGAGGTTGAAACGGGAATTTTGGAAGATGAATGCGCAGCTATTATGCAGGACTTTTTTAGAAATAGACGGAAAAAATAATTTTGCTTTTAAAATGAATAGGAATGTGATATAATAAATAGTGGAGCAACAGTTCTGCGTGAAGCGGGTCAGGGGAGGAATCCAGCAGCCCTAAGCGATTTGAATTGTGTGCTCTTTTTTTCGTGCTTTTTCCGAATAAATAAGATAGAATAATCTAGAATAAATGATAATAGAAAAGAGAAGATGATGAAAATTCGTGGTTTTGAATTGGTTTCAACTTTTACAGATGAAAATTTATTGCCCAAGCGTGAGACAGCGCATGCGGCTGGTTACGACTTAAAGGTTGCTGTGCGTACAGTTATTGCGCCAGGAGAGATTGTCTTGGTTCCGACAGGGGTTAAGGCTTATATGCAGCCGACTGAGGTTCTTTACCTTTATGATCGCTCTTCAAACCCTCGTAAGAAGGGTTTGGTTTTAATTAATTCAGTTGGGGTCATTGATGGGGATTATTATGGAAATCCTGGGAATGAAGGGCATATTTTTGCTCAGATGAAGAATATCACAGACCAAGAGGTTGTTCTTGAAGTTGGAGAACGTGTGGTCCAGGCTGTCTTTGCTCCTTTCTTAATTGCAGATGGAGATGCGGCTGATGGCGTGCGGACTGGTGGATTTGGATCGACTGGGCACTAGAATGAAGATTATCTTTGTACGTCACGGGGAGCCAGATTATAGTATGCTTGATAAACTTGAAAATCCGCAACTCTATAGTGGTTTTGGTCGTGATTTAGCACCATTGACAGGAAAAGGTCGCAGTCTGGCAAAAGAAATTGCTAAAACTGCATGTTTTAGAAAGGCAGAGATTATTATTTCATCGTCTGTGACGAGGGCTTTAGAAACAGCCCATTATATAGCAGTTGAAACAGGATTGGACTTATTTGTGGAGCCGTTTTTTCATGAGTGGCGTCCAGACTTAGATGGTACTAACTCTGATTTAACTAGTGTATTGGTAGCTCATGAATATTATCTAAAACATCAAGGAGGTTTACCTGAAGATTCTCCTTATCGCTATGAAACTGATCTAGAGATGCGTCATCGTTTTTTAAGAACTTTGGAAAAATATAAAAATTATAAAACTATTATCATTGTAACTCACGGAATGCTCATGCGCCAGTTTGTGCCAAATGAGAAGATTGATTTTTGCCAAGTAATTGAGTGTGAGTTAGAGATATAGAAAGAGGTTTATCATCGCAAAGAAAAAAGCGACATTTGTATGTCAAAATTGTGGGTATAATTCCCCTAAATATCTGGGACGTTGTCCTAACTGTGGGTCTTGGTCTTCCTTTGTAGAAGAGGTTGAGGTTGCCGAGGTAAAGAATGCGCGTGTGTCCTTGACAGGTGAGAAAACCAAGCCCATGAAACTGGCTGAAGTGACTTCAATCAATGTCAATCGAACCAAGACGGAGATGGAGGAATTTAACCGTGTACTTGGAGGCGGAGTGGTACCGGGAAGTCTTGTTCTTATCGGTGGGGATCCTGGGATTGGGAAATCAACGCTTCTCCTACAAGTCTCAACCCAGCTGTCCCAAGTGGGGACAGTTCTATATGTCAGTGGGGAGGAGTCTGCCCAGCAAATCAAGTTGCGAGCGGAACGCTTGGGAGATATTGATAGCGAGTTTTATCTCTATGCAGAGACCAATATGCAGAGTGTTCGAGCTGAGGTGGAGCGCATCCAACCAGACTTCCTTATTATTGACTCCATTCAGACTATTATGTCTCCTGAGATTTCAGGGGTGCAGGGATCTGTTTCTCAAGTGCGTGAGGTGACGGCTGAACTTATGCAGCTGGCCAAAACTAATAACATTGCCATCTTTATCGTAGGGCATGTGACCAAGGAAGGAACCTTGGCTGGTCCTCGTATGCTAGAGCATATGGTGGATACGGTGCTTTATTTTGAAGGAGAGCGCCACCATACTTTTCGTATTTTGAGAGCGGTTAAAAACCGTTTTGGCTCCACTAATGAAATTGGGATTTTTGAGATGCAGTCGGGTGGATTGGTTGAGGTACTCAATCCGAGTCAAGTTTTCCTAGAAGAGCGTTTGGATGGAGCAACTGGTTCATCAATCGTTGTGACCATGGAAGGGACGCGTCCGATTTTGGCGGAGGTTCAAGCTTTGGTAACACCGACCATGTTTGGGAATGCCAAGCGTACAACGACAGGACTTGACTTCAATCGTGCGAGTCTGATTATGGCTGTTTTGGAAAAGCGGGCAGGCCTTCTCTTGCAAAATCAGGATGCTTATCTCAAATCTGCTGGCGGTGTCAAATTGGATGAACCTGCCATTGACTTGGCAGTTGCGGTTGCTATTGCTTCGAGTTACAAGGACAAGCCAACTAATCCTCAGGAATGTTTTGTAGGAGAGTTAGGCTTGACTGGAGAGATTCGGCGCGTGAATCGTATCGAGCAACGTATCAATGAAGCTGCTAAACTGGGCTTTACTAAGATTTATGTACCTAAGAATTCCTTGACAGGAATCACTCCGCCCAAGGAAATTCAGGTCATTGGGGTAACAACGATTCAGGAAGTTTTGAAAAAGGTTTTTGCTTAATCTGTGACAAATCCTCTTAAAAATGATAAGATAGGAGAAATATTTGACTATCAAATTTTCGAGGAGGGAATCGTGTCGTATTTTGAACAGTTTATGCAAGCCAATCAGGCTTATGTTGCCCTACATGGGCAGTTAAATCTGCCACTTAAACCCAAAACAAGAGTGGCTATTGTGACCTGTATGGACTCTCGTCTGCACGTTGCGCAAGCTTTGGGATTGGCACTTGGGGATGCTCATATCTTGCGGAATGCAGGTGGTCGAGTGACTGAGGACATGATTCGTTCGCTAGTTATTTCCCAGCAACAAATGGGGACAAGAGAGATTGTGGTATTGCACCATACAGACTGTGGTGCTCAGACTTTTGAAAATGGTCCTTTTCAGGAGTATCTGAAAGAGGAACTAGGTGTCGATGTGTCAGACCAGGACTTCTTGCCCTTCCAAGATATAGAGGAGAGTGTACGCGAGGATATGCAACTCCTTATCGAGTCTCCCCTAATACCAGATGATGTCATTATCTCTGGTGCTATTTACGATGTGGATACAGGAAGTATGATAGTCGTAGAATTGTAAAAAATTCATTTAGAAAGAAAGTGTATGAAGAAAAACAGTATTTTATTTATTTTTATCTTATTGCTATGTATTGGTTTGCAGTATGAAACCATTTACTATACGGACGGTTCGATGTCAGGTGCGGAATATGGACTCATGGGAGTTTCTATCTTTCTAGCTCTCTTTTACATGATTCCGGCTCTTTATTTCCTTTTCCGTATTGGGAAAAAATGGGAATTACCAAAGAATGCCTTGATTTTGTCTTTATTGGGTGGGATGTTCCTTTCAGGCTGGTTATCTAGCTTTGCTAATACCTATATCCATGATTTGCTGGGTATTCTTTTCCCAGATAGTACATTTTTAAATGCCTTTGAAAGTGCGATTGTGGCTCCTTTAGTAGAAGAACCCTTGAAATTATTGCCACTTGTCTTTGTTTTAGTTTTGATTCCTGTGCGAAAATTAAAATCTTTGTTTTTACTAGGCATTGCTTCTGGTTTGGGATTCCAAATGATTGAGGATATTGGCTACATTCGTACGGATTTGCCAGAGGGCTTTGACTTTACTATTTCGAGAATTTTAGAGCGTATCATCTCAGGAATTGCCTCTCACTGGACTTTTTCAGGTCTGGCTGTAGTAGGTGTTTACTTGCTTTACAGAGCCTATAAAGGACAGAAGGCTGGCAAGAAACAGGGCCTTATTTTCTTAGGTTTATCCTTGGGAACTCACTTCTTGTTTAATTCTCCTTTTGTAGAATTAGAGACAGAGTTACCACTAGCGATTCCAGCGGTTATGGCTATTACTCTCTATGGTTTTTATCAGGCTTATCGCTTTGTTGAGAAGCACAATGAGTTGATGAACTAGAATATTTTTCAAAAGAATGATGCAAGGGTACAAATATGGTGCCCTTCTTTTATTTTTGATTGAAAAATAGTGCAAAAAGCGCTACAATGGTAAATGGAAAATCTTGTGAAAAGCACAAGCGATACATATATACCGGAGGAAATCATGTCTTTTTCTGATTTAAAGCTGTTTGCCCTTTCTTCTAATAAAGAATTGGCAGAACGTGTGGCGCAGGAGATTGGGATAGAGTTGGGGAAATCAAGTGTTCGCCAATTTTCAGATGGAGAGATTCAGGTCAACATCGAAGAATCAATCCGTGGGAAACACGTCTTTATCCTACAATCAACTAGTTCGCCTGTAAATGACAATCTGCTTGAAATTTTGATTATGGTGGATGCTTTGAAGCGTGCGAGTGCAGAATCTGTCAATGTTGTCATGCCTTACTATGGGTATGCACGTCAGGATAGAAAGGCGAGAGCGCGTGAGCCAATCACTTCAAAACTTGTTGCAAATATGCTTGAAGTAGCTGGAGTGGATCGTTTATTGACCATCGACTTGCATGCTGCGCAGATTCAAGGATTCTTTGATATTCCTGTGGATCACTTGATGGGAGCTCCTCTGATTGCGGATTATTTTGAGCGTCGTGGCATGGTTGGTTCTGACTATGTGGTTGTCAGCCCAGACCATGGAGGGGTGACTCGTGCCCGTAAGTTGGCAGAATTTTTGAAAACATCTATCGCTATTATTGATAAACGTCGTAGCGTTGATAAGATGAATACTAGTGAAGTCATGAACATCATCGGTAAGGTTGAAGGCAAGACTTGTATCTTGATTGATGATATGATTGATACTGCTGGAACGATTTGTCACGCGGCAGATGCTCTTGCAGAAGCTGGTGCTGTTGAAGTCTATGCAAGCTGTACGCACCCAGTTCTTTCTGGTCCTGCTATGGACAATATCCAAAAATCAGCTATTAAGAAATTGGTTGTTTTGGATACCATCTATCTGCCAGAAGAGCGTTTGATTGATAAGATTGAGCAGATTTCGATTGCTCATCTCCTAGGGGATGCTATCGTACGTATCCATGAAAAACGCCCACTTTCTCCACTTTTCAGTATTGAGAAAAAGATTTAATGACCAAGCCTGAGATAATTCTCAGGTTTTTTTCGTCTCTTTTGCGAATAAATAGATAGAGTCAGTGAATCTAGTAAAACTAGATTTAATACTCTTCGAAAATCAAATTCAAACCACGTCAACGTCGCCTTGCCGTATATATGTGACTGACTTCGTCAGTCTTATCTGCAACCTCAAAACAGTGTTTTGAGCAACCTGCGGCTAGTTTCCTAGTTTGCTCTTTGATTTTCATTGAGTATAAGACTGTGGTATAATAAAAGGAGGAAAAGGATGATTCTAAGACATCCGGGCATCAGCCCAACCAACGACTTGGTTGCTAAGAAGATTTTTAGTAATCCAGAAATCACTTGTCAATTTATTCGCGATATGTTGGACTTACCAGCCAAAAATGTAACTATTTTGGAGGGGAGCAATATTCATGTCTTGCCTTCCCTGCCGTACTCGGCTCAGGATTTCTATACCAGCATAGACGTTTTAGCTGAACTAGACAATGGGACACAGGTTATCATTGAGATTCAGGTGCATCATCAGAATTTTTTCATCAATCGCCTGTGGGCTTATTTGTGCAGTCAGGTCAATCAAAATCTTGAAAAAATTCGTCAACGTGAAGGTGACACCCACCAGAGTTACAAACACATCGCACCAGTTTATGCTATTGCAATTGTGGACAGCAATTATTTCTCAGATGACCTAGCTTTTCATAGCTTTAGTATGCGAGAAGACACGACAGGTGAGGTCTTAACCATCACCAATAACGGTCAAGAAAACCATCTGGTTAAGATGGCATTCTTGGAATTAAAAAAATACAGAGAAACCAGCAAAGATAGCATTCGCAAACCGTGGTTGGAGTTTTTCGGGAATAAACCCTTTACCCAGCAACCTGAGCGAGCCATCAGCCAAGCAGACCAACTGCTGGACTATAAGAGCTGGTCCGAGGAGGACAGGAAAATGTTTAGTCAACTACGTATGCGAGAAGAACAGGCATTGTTGGCACAGGACTATGCCTTGGAAACAGCTAGGGAAGAAGGGAAACTTTTTGCCTTTCTGGATATGGTCCGCCAAGGTCTTCTAACACCTGAGGTTGCGAGTGAGCAATTAGGTATGTCAGTTGCTGAGTTTGAGTCACTATTGAAAGACCATCATAAATAAGACCTAAAATACAGAGAAACCAGCAAAGATAAGGTTCGCAAGCCGTGGTTGGAGTTTTTCGGGAATAAACCCTTTACCCAGCAACCCGAGCGAGCCATCAGCCAAGCAGATCAATTGCTAGACTACAAAAGCTGGTCCGAGGAGGACAGGAAAATGTTTAGTGAACAACGCAGGCGTGAAGAACAAGCCTTGTTAGCACAGGACTATGCCTTGGAAACAGCTAGAGCCGAAGGAATCGAAAAAGGTTTAGAGCAAGGTCTTGAGCGTGGTAAAGTTGAAGGAAGAGTTTTTGCTTTTCTAGATATGGTTCGCCAAGGTCTTTTGCCTTCTGAGGTTGCGAGTGAGCAATTAGGCATGTCAGTAGCTGAGTTTGAGTCACTATTGAAAGACCATCATAAATAAGACCTAAAAATACAGAGAAACCAGCAAGGATAGCGTTCGCAAGCCGTGGTTGGAGTTTTTCGGGAACAAACCCTTTACCCAAGCACCCGAGCGAGCCATCAGTCAGGCAGATCAATTGCTGGACTATAAGAGCTGGTCTGAGGAGGACAGGAAGATGTTTAGTCAACTACGTATGCGAGAAGAACAAGCGTTATTGGCTCAGGATTATGCCTTAGAAACTGCTAGGGCGGAAGGTATTGAACAGGGACTGAAAAAAGGGTTACTAAACCTCGTTCGCCAAGGTCTCCTGACTTCCGAGATAGCAAGCCAGCAATTGGGAATGACCGTCTCTGAATTTGAGGCTTTATTATGAGTTCAATCTTTATATAGTAGAAAGTTGATGAAATGGCAAGTGTTATCCAAATACTTGCCGTTTTTACTTGACTTTTACAAGGGTTTGTAAGATAATACCAAGGAAGTAAGTTCTGTCTAACTATCTATATAGTTTAGATATAAAAGATATCATCTGAGGGATGAGTAGTTGCGAAATGTCAACTTGGAAGCTAGAGTATTTCAGGGGGAATTTTTTCGTGAGTTAGTTTTCTTCTCCTTTTTTCGAAGAAATAGGAAAAAAGTTTAAAAAACATAAGAAAACTCTTGACAAATCCTGCAAATATTTATATACTGTATGGTAGTAAGATAGTCTTACGAAAAAAATATTTTAAAGAAAAACAAAGGAGATAAAACGATGAAAAAAGTTTTATTGACAAGCGCAGTCGCTCTTGCAGCATTTGGTGCTGTTCAAGCTGTTTCAGCAGACGTTAATGGTGGGGCTAACCTTCCAGGTGCATACGATCAACCATTAGTAGGTGGTGGAAAGTATGATGTTTATAACAGCCAAACAGAATTTATTACTGCTGATAGAGTTAATGAATATATCGCAGCTCACAATGAAGACCTCAAAGTGAAGAAAGCAGAACTTGAAAAAGTTCAAGCAGAATTAGCAAACGCTGAGGCAGAATTTAACAAAACTGTAGCAGAGTATGGTAAAGCAGAAAATGCTCCAGAAAATTTTGCTCATGACCGTGATGTACGTTTAGCTCCATACAAATTAGCAGTTGTTAAAGCTAAGACAGCTTATGAAGAAGCATATGCTAATGTTAGAAATGCAGCGATTAAACATTTCCAAACAGTTTGGAATACAGCTGTTAAAAAAGAAGGTAAGTACTACATCTTGAATGAAACACCTGAGCAAAGAAATGCTCGTTACTTTAAAGAGCATGGTCAAGCTACTCAAGGTTGGGCTAAAAACGCTAAAGGTCAATGGACTTACTTGAAAGATGCTCAAGGAAATAAAGCAACTGGATGGCTTAAAGATAACGACACTTGGTACTACCTAGATAAAGATGGTATCATGCAAACAGGTTGGGTTAAAGACAACGGAACTTGGTACTACCTAGATGGTTCAGGCGCAATGCAAAAAGGTTGGAAATATGTAGGTGGTCACTGGTACTACCTAGATGGTGCAGGTGCAATGCAAACTGGCTGGAAATATGTAAGTGGTCACTGGTATTACCTAAATGCTTCAGGTGCTTTGCTTGTAAATACAACTACTCCTGACGGTTACACAGTTAACGCAAGTGGTGAGTTGGTATAATACCGATATATAAATAAGACTAGGAGAACAATCTCCTAGTCTTTTCTTTTTTTGACAAGTCTAGTTATTGGGGCATGAGGAATTGTATTAAAGATATGCTACATAAAGAAGAGCTTTTTACCTTTAAATATTTCTACACTTTTTATGTTTTTTATTGCATTAATTATAGAAAAGGGATATAATGAAATAAATTTAATAGGTTAACAAAGGAGGTTTTTCTCATGAAGAAAACACTTACAGGTATCTTGCTGGCTACTTCTGCGCTAGCTATGGCTACAATTCAACCAGTAAGCGCTTCAAGTACGGGAACTGGTACATCGTCTACAGGTGCTCAATCGGCTTCATCATTTAAGGAAATTCATTTTGTAACATTCCAAAATGGTAGACTAGTTGATATTAAAGAAGCTCTTGCAGGATCAGCTGCATCTAATACAAGTCATCCAGATATTGCTAATTATAAATATACTAGCAGTAGAGAGGAAGAGGGTATTCTTTACCATATGTATGCTCCTACTGATACCACAAGTAGCACGAATAGTATTCCAACAAATCCATATCATAGAGATAATAACCAAAACAATACTGCTAGTACTGATAATAATCACGATTCAACATCTAGCTCAAATTCTACAATAATAAAGACAGTTCGTTTTGTAGAATACAAAAAGGGTAGTGATATCCCTATTGATATTAAGGCTCCCCGTACAGGAACTGCAGCATCAGATACAAGTCATCCAGATATTCCAAAATATAAATACTCTACTGGTAAATTGGTAGATGGTGTTCTTTTCCATGTGTATACACCAGAAAAATCTACAGATAATACTGGAACGACTAACAATAGTAATGTGAATAATAGTGGAAATAGCAACCCAAATAATGCTAATGCCAATAATGGTGCAGGCAATAACCAAAATCAAGGTACGAATGCAAGCGTGGGACAGTTCAAAACCGAAGATGGTAAAGTCTACTATATCAAGGACGGTAAAAAAGTTACTGGCTGGCAAAAGATTGATGGTAAGACTTACTATTTTGAAACTGATGGAGCAATGAAAAAAGGGATACTAACCTTAGGGGATAAACAATACTATCTAAATGAAAAAGATGGTGTTCTGACACCCAATATTGTTGTAATTGATGGTAAAAAATTCTTTATTGATAATGAAGGGAACCGATCAGTTGGATGGAAGAAAATTGACGGTGACTGGTATTATTTCTCTAAAGAAGATGGAATGAAGACAGGTTGGCTGAAAGATGGATCATGGTATTACTTGGATGAAACTGGTGTGATGAGAACTGGTTGGAAACAAGTTGATGGCAATTGGTACTATCTCAATGATTTAGGTGCCATGCAAACTGGCTGGAAACTTATAAATGGTAGTTGGTACCATCTCGACAGTTTAGGTAAAATGAGTACTAGATGGATAAAAGAAAATGGTACATGGTATTATTTAGATGGATCAGGTGCTATGCAGACAGGTTGGAAACTTGTAGATGGTAAGTGGTATTATCTCAATAATTCAGGTGCCATGCAAACCGGCTGGTTGAACCAAAGTGGTACATGGTATTATCTAGATGGCTCAGGTGCAATGAAGACAGGCTGGTACCAAGTTGGCGGTAAATGGTACTATTCATACCCATCAGGAACTTTGGCGGTGAACACAACTATCGATGGTTACACAGTAAATGCAAACGGTGAGTGGGTGTAGTTTGAATTTATTTCTGTAGGAGGCTGGTCAAAAACTCAATTTCAGGAAAAAATGAAGTAAATCTTCCCACAATAAAACGCATACTATCAAGGTTTTCAAACGCCTGATTATGCGTTTTTTGATTTTAAAGACTTTTTGCTCATACCCTTTTTTGTTATGTTATTATTAGTCCGTCTTGTTTTGTTTCGCAAAGTGCAAAAAATGCGAGATAGTGGCTGTACCACTAACTTATTCACCTCCTTGGAATTTGTAGTAGTGATAGCCTTTCCCATTATTATTATAAAATAAAGAGTATAACACTTATTTATTCTGTGTTGCGCCTTGAGTGAAATGAAGGAGTGAATTATAAAAATGGCTTATTTTGTTTCTTTATGTTACAATGAATTAAAGAAATGGTAGGAAGAATCTATGGAAGAAAAATCTATTGTAGTGAAAGTGAAAAATTTTCTAACAAAAACTGAAGATGAAAGAGAAGTGTTAAATTACTCTATCAAAATAAAAGAGTACTCATCTATGACACATGAAGAATTTCAATCAAAGAAAATTATGGTTGAAACAAAATTAGCCACTATGAAGGTGAAATTTACATTTTTTATTTCAGTTCTTTTAATTACCTTTTTATCTGGATTTACTGATAAGATGTTTAAATTTTTAAATACTATTAGTGCTAAAATGGTGTCAGTCATACCTGAAGAAGCTTCAGTCTTTGATAGGATTTTTGTACTATCAATTGTTTTATACTTCATTATATTATTAGTAGCTTTATTCGTGGTTCTATCTTATTTAAAGGGATATTTTAATTTAATTAAGGAAGAAAAAATAATAACTCAAGCTAGCATTATGAGAGCAAACAAAGGAGAATAAAGTTGATTAAAAGATTGATTAAAAGACTGTGGGAGCAGCTTCCAGCTCAAATTCTATCACTCTTAATATATTTAACACTTGTTGTTGTCTATTTATTGAAATTACACGGATTGAATAATTTATTATTGAAAACATATCCATCAGCTTCACCATTAGAGATAATTGCTCATAATAATAATCAACCTTTATTATATATTATAGGAGCGATATGTTTCTATATAGTTGGGATTTTTTTGATAGTCTATTTTATAAAAAGTATATCTGAAGTAGTATTGGAAGGAACAATATTTTTGCTTGTTTCAGCAGGTATAATCTTCATTTGTTTAGTTTTAATATTTGGTTGCATTAACAATCCAATATTGAAAGCATTTTTAGCTGTTCTGGGAATTGGTGGAGTTGCTATGGGCGCTATCAGTCAATCTTAAAAATACCATATATAGTGGCTATAGTTTTAGAAATAAAAGGTAGTATATATGTCTAATATGAATTTAAAACCTAAGAAAACTGTGGAAGAAATAGTTGATAAAATGAAGAAAGATAAGGGCATTACTTTTAATTATATGAGTAGGTTGAAAGCAATCGAATTTTTATCTAGTACAAATAATTATTTACGAACGGCATCATACAGAAAAAATTATCAAAAATACACTAATGGTTCTAATAAAGGGAAGTATATTGGACTAGATTTTGCTTATTTAGTTGAACTTAGTATTATTGATATGCATTATAGATTCATGGTTCAGAAGATGTGTTCAGATATTGAACATAGTATTTGTGTACAATTAATAAAAGATATTGAGGATAATGAAGATAAAGATGGTTATGATGTAGCTAAAGAATTTCTTGCTAATCATAGAAATGAGGTTAAGAAAATAGCATCGATGATGGCTGCTTTGCACCCTAGTGACCTTATTAGTAAGTATTTTACCGTTGAATGTAGTGAAACTGGTCGTCATAGTATTACAAACTATGACGATTGTCCTGTTTGGGTTTTATTAGAGTTATTAAGTTTTGGTTCGATAATAAATTTATATGCTGAATATTATGACAGTCAAACAGAACCATATATTCCTATTAAAATTTTAAATTTGGTACGTAGTTTGAGAAATTCAGCTGCACATAATAACTGTCTTTTGTTTAACTTAAATTCTAATACAACTATTAGTCCTCAAGAAATGACTGTATTTATAAAGGAATTAGGAGGTTTTACCACATCTCAAAGGCAAAAACGATTATCATCTCGCGTTGTTTTGGAATTTGTAGCTCTAATCTATGTATATGATAAAGTTGTTAAAGGTAAAGTTAAAAAGCATAGGTATAAAGAGCTAGAATCATTAATTAACGGTAGAATGAGAGAGAAGGCAGACTTTTTCAAAGGAAATGATTTAATTATAGCTACATATAAATTTATAGAAGAAGTAACTGAAAAAATTATCCAAAAAGATAAAGATTACACTTGACGAATTTAAAAAAGATTGATATAATAGATTTATCAAATAAAAATTTTAAATTTTTGACGGGGCGGCGGTAAGACGGTGTCCTATTTTTTTGTGATATATAATCGCGTGAGGGCTTTGTTGAGTAGCAGAAAAATAAAAAGTGAACAAGACGATATCTCAGTCCTGTTCGCTTTTTTGTTATTAGTGGTTGTATAATTTTACAACAACGCCTCAAACTCAGCGACGCTCATGCCCAATTGCTCACTTGCAACCTCAACGGTTAAAAGATGTTGGCGAACCATATCTAAAAAAGCAAGCAGTTTTCCACGTTCTAATCCTCTTTCTTCAGCTTGTTCCAAGGCATAATCATGAGCCAATAATGCCTGTTCTTCGCGCATACGTAGTTGACTAAACATTTTCCTGTCCTCCTCGGACCAGCTCTTGTAGTCCAGCAGTTGGTCTGCTTGGCTGATGGCTCGCTCGGGGTGCTGGGTAAAGGGTTTGTTACCAAAAAACTCCAACCACGGCTTGCGAACCTTGTCTTTGCTGGTTTCTCTATATTTTCTTAATTCCAAGAATGCCATCTTTACCAGATGGTTTTCCTGACCGTTATTTGTGATGGTCAATACCTCACCTGTCGTGTCCTCTCGCATGCTAAAGCTATGAAAAGCCAGGTCATCTGAGAAGTAGTTGCTATCCACGATTGCGATAGCGTATACTGGTGCGATATGTTTATAACTCTGGTGTGTACCACCTTCTCGTTGGCGAATTTTTTCTAGGTTTTGATTGACCTGACTGCACAAATAAGCCCATAAACGATTAATGAAAAAGTTCTGATGATGCACCTGAATTTCAATGATAACCTGCGTTCCATTATCCAACTCCGCCAAGACATCAATACTGGTATAGAAATCCTGGGCTGAGTAGGGCAGGGAAGGCAAGACGTGAATATTGCTTCCCTCCAAAATGGTCACATTTTTTGCTGGTAAATCCAGCATATCGCGAATAAATTGACAAGTGATTTCTGGATTGCTAAAGATTTTCTTAGCAACCAAGTCATTGGTCGGGCTGATGCCCGGATGACGTAATGCCATATTCTTTCTCCTTTCATTATAGCACATTTTTTAATCTAGGTTAACTAGATTCTCTGACTCTATCTATTTATTCGGAAAAAGTATGAAAAATACTTGCTCTAGCTCTTCCCAATGGTATTTTTTGGTGCTTTCCTTTATAATGGGTGTATGGATAAGAAAAAATTATTATTGATTGATGGGTCTTCTGTTGCTTTTCGGGCGTTTTTTGCGCTCTATCAGCAGTTGGACCGTTTTAAGAATGCGGCTGG
>CAURTM010000026.1:0-17124 GCA_963527735.1 uncultured Streptococcus sp. | reverse complement strand
CTATACATTAGCACTAGCTGTCTATAAAGTGCTTCGAAAACGCCGTTAAAAGGAAAAGCTATGACAAAAGATCGTAAACAAGCCCTGCTCCAACTCTTGAAAGAAACTCCTAAAGCCCTCAATGGCCAAAGTTTGGCGGAACATTTTCATGTCACACGTCAGGTCATTGTGCAGGACATTGCAATTTTAAGAGCCGATGGCGCTCCTATCCTATCCACCAATCGTGGCTACGTCTATAAGCAAGTTGATGTCAATCCATACGTCCACAAACTTTTCAAAGTTAAACATGAAGTTGAAGAAATCGGTCAAGAACTCCTTGCTATCGTTGATAATGGTGGACGTGTTCAAAATACCTTGATTGACCATCCCGTTTATGGAGAAATTGAAACCTTGCTTAAACTGTCTTGTCGCAGAGATGTGCAACATTTTCTAGAACAAGTCGAGCATTCTGACTTTAGACCTCTGTCTGAATTGACAGATGGCATCCATTACCACCTAGTCGAAGCTGAAACACAACAAGACCTCCGCTATATCGAGGAGGCCTTGGATCAGCTAGGTTATTTAGTAAAAGACTAGAAGATTTTCTTCTCCCAATCATCTTCTGTACGGCGAGGGGAGAAAAATTCAGATTTGTCCGGAGCTTCCATCATTTCCATCAATGGTAGCATATCATAGGCCAGATTCAAGTTTGGAATCTGGTCTTTTTGAACCCAAGAAACTTCTCCTTCATCTGAAGAGCGAAGGCTACCAGAGAACTCAGTCGCCTTATAACAAACGACAATATAGCGCCCACCTGTATCTAGTGGCCAATTTTTAATGCCGACAAGTTGAGGATTTTGGATAGTCAACCCTGTTTCTTCATAGATTTCACGAATGACAGACTCTGCGAAAGACTCGCCATTTTCTACATGGCCTCCTGGAAAGGCATAACCAGACCAGCGATTGGTTTCAGGAGAGCGATACTGCATCACCACGCGCTGAGTTTCGAGGTCTTCAATCAGACAAATGTTTGTTAAAATCGTTAATTGGGAACGGGACATAAATTTACTCGCTTTCTAATTTTGAATTATCTTTCACTTTAAACTTAATTACCTTATAACTCTGAAACTTTAAAAAGACACTACTACCTGAACGCCATCCTTTAGCACAATAGTAGTAAGAAAACTCATATAAGGAATCTGGTATCTCTTAATTATCTATCCGTTTGAAATAAATTCTACCATTCCATCTTCTGCTCTAAATCGTTCTCAACTTAACGATAAGGAATTTTCGAACTTTCTATCTCTATATCAGGATTAGCAAGTTTGAGATAAGGAGCAATATAGTCTGCATCCGTAACCTTTGGCCCTAGAATAACTTTTGAGTATTTCAAAGTAGCCAGATTGATATATACAAATAAATCATATCTGCCATTATCTTTTGGGCTTAATACGATATACTTCCTAAAATCATTATAGTTAACTTTATCAAAAATTTCTAACCCAATTTCTTCTTTCTTCAAAAAATTCTCATTTGATAAATCATTACCATCTCTATTAATAATTTTTTGAATAGCAGTATCATCTAAATTAATTAAAATACGATACTCCATTTCATACTCATAGTCTTTGACTTTAAAAAGGTAAGAAATCTTCTTCAATTTCTCAGCAAAACTTATTATTTCTTTTTCAGCTTTAAGATCCTGTAATTTTTCAAAAATTTGTTTTAACTTAGAAAGAGATTTATCTACATCCGCTTCTTCTTTCTTATCTGCGTTCAAATCTAAATAATGAATTTTAACAAACTCAATGTATTTATGTGCAACAATGCCTTCAAGATAAGTCTTATCATATTCAAGAAATGCACCTTGAGAGGAATCAGCATACTCCTTCCACATAGGTAAACTATCAGAAACTACAGTTAAGGAAGATATAAACACATTAGAAGTTTGATAGTTATGGAAAAATGTATTATCCATACCTAAATAATCGTAGATTGCTCTTCCCTCCATTGGGTCATTTAACTGTTTTAGATTGGTCAGTCGTAAAAAGGGAGACTTTACTTTAGAATCATTTTCATTGTCATCTTTCCAGTCAGCTTTTATAAGAAAACTTGTTAATGTGTCAATCTTAGTATAATGTCCAAAGGAAGCAATTGTTTGAAAATCTTTAACATCAACTTTCAATTTTGAACGAATATCATAAATGATATCATCAGCTTGATTCAAAAGTTTATCAGTATCTGAAGAGAGAATAAAACTGGAATCTCCCTCTTCATCCAATGTATCATTGTCAAATCTTTCGAGTAATTGGATTACTTGATCTCGAATAATATCTGAGTCATTTTTCTTTTCAATACTACTAATAACTTTTATGCATGATTCAATAACTTCTTCGGATGATTCAATAACTTCATTAAAGTGTCGTGCTAAAAAATCAAGGTATTCCTCGACATAATCAGCTCGAGGATTCTCTATGTATAAGTCATTAATTGTTCCAAGGTGCTCCATTTGAAAAATAGATATTTTCTTATCCAGTGAAAAATACCAATAATCAATAGCTTCAAAATTGTATGTTTTTATTATGAAATCAATTATACTTTTTAGTTTCTGTATCAAAAATATCTTTGTTTCTCTTGGAACTTTTCCTTCGATTAATGCCATATAAAAAACTGAAAAAACTGAAGAAACAATAACGTTTTTTTCAGTAGATGGTATTTCAATTACCCAATTAAGAATCGTCAAGAGAGGAGAATCTTCTTCAAAAAAAGCAATATTGGCATCTACATCTTCTATTTTATTCAAATAGTCATATAAACAATGTGAATACCAAAAACAGATATTATCAAATTCAGAATCAGTATTTTGTGCTTTTATTTTTCGGGAAATAATGTCGCCAAAACTCTCTAAAATCTTTCTTTGTACTGAAATAAAAATATATTCTTCGACATAACTGATTAGCAAAAAAATGTCATACAAATTCTTAATTTGCTCTTCTTCAGGGAATTCTAAATAAACTTTTAAAAAAGCATTGAGCTCATTTTTTAATTCTTTTATATTTTCTGAATGATGCCTAATCACTATGATAATATGCTCTACATATTTAATTTGATCTTCTTTAGTTAGAACTAAATAATCATTTATAAGATTTGTTAGCTCAATTCTTAATTCAATTTCATCCATATTTCTAAAAATCTCTACTAAATCATATGGATTGATTTCATTTGTAAAATAATTTAACTTTTCCATTTCATCTCCTTCTAAAACCTACCCCAACGCCTTCACTTCCAGCATCATATCGCGAATCTGTGCTGCTAGTTCAAAGTCAAGTACTTCGACGGCTTCTTGCATTTGTTTTTCAAGTTTCTTGACAAGCTCTTTGCGCTCTTGTTTGTTGAGGCTATTGATGTCAACTTCCTTGTCTTCTTCCTTAGCAACTGCCTTGGTCACAGCAATCAGGTCACGGATTTCTTTCTTGATTGTCTGAGGCACAATACCGTGTTCTTCATTATAAGCCATCTGGATTTTGCGACGGCGGGCAGTTTCATCGATAGCACGTTGCATAGACTGGGTAACCGTGTCCGCATACATGATGACATGACCTTCACTGTTACGAGCAGCACGACCAATGGTCTGGATAAGCCCACGTTCATTACGAAGGAAACCTTCCTTATCGGCATCGAGAATAGCTACGAGGCTCACTTCAGGTACGTCAATTCCTTCACGAAGGAGGTTGATTCCTACCAAGACATCAAAGACACCCAAGCGCAGGTCACGGATAATCTCTGTCCGCTCCAAGGTCTTGATATCCGAGTGCATGTACTTGACCTTAATGCCCATTTCTTTAAAGTAGTCGGTTAAATCCTCTGCCATTTTCTTAGTCAAGGTTGTGATAAAGGTTCGCTCGTTCTTTTCAACACGGGCATTGATTTCACCTAAGAGGTCATCAATCTGTCCCATAGTCGGACGGACTTCCACCTCTGGATCCAAGAGTCCCGTCGGACGAATGATTTGCTCAATCACTGTCTCGGTCTGTTCATTTTCATAGTCACCAGGTGTCGCTGAAACGTAGACAATCTGATGTACATGACTTTCAAACTCTTCACGACGGAGAGGACGATTGTCCAGAGCAGACGGCAAACGGAAACCGTAATTTACTAGCATTTCTTTACGCGAACGGTCTCCATTATACATACCTTTTATTTGTCCCATAGTCATGTGACTCTCGTCAATCATAATCAAGAAATCATCTGGGAAGAAGTCGAGAAGCGTATAAGGAGGCTCACCTTCGCTACGACCATCCATGTGGCGTGAATAGTTTTCAACCCCGTTGGTATAGCCCATCTCACGCAGCATTTCGATATCATACTCTGTCCTCTGTTTCAAACGCTGGGCTTCAAGCAGTTTACCTTCCTTCTCAAAGACAGCTAATTGCTCTTCTAATTCTGCTTGAATCTTGGCAATGGCAACTTCCATGTGGTCATCATTGGTCACAAAGTGAGTCGCAGGGAAAATCGCCAAATGATCCACTTCTCCCAACACTTGACCTGTCAGAGCCTCAACCTCACGGATACGGTCAATTTCATCTCCAAAGAATTCTACTCGAAAGGCGTGTTCATCACGGGAAGCTGGGAAAATCTCCACCACATCCCCACGCACACGAAATCTTCCGCGTTGGAAATCAATATCATTTCGTTCAAACTGGATATCAACTAAGTCATTCAAGAGTTTATCACGAGAAATTTCAAGACCTGGACGGAGACTCACGACACTATCAGCGTATTCCTTGGGCGAACCCAAACCATAGATACAAGAGACTGAGGCAACGACAAT
Source organism: uncultured Streptococcus sp. (assembly GCA_963527735.1). Lineage (GTDB taxonomy): Bacteria > Bacillota > Bacilli > Lactobacillales > Streptococcaceae > Streptococcus. The sequence continues at coordinate 12,314 of CAURTM010000026.1, read as the reverse complement.
AACATCATTACGCTCCAAAAGAGCAGAAGTCGCTGAGTGACGGAGCTTGTCAATCTCGTCATTGACAGAACTATCCTTCTCAATATAGGTGTCGCTAGAAGGGACATAGGCCTCAGGCTGGTAATAATCATAGTAAGACACAAAGTACTCAACAGCATTTTCAGGGAAAAATTCCTTAAACTCCCCATAGAGCTGACCCGCCAGAGTTTTATTGTGGGCGATGACCAGAGTTGGTTTATTGACTTTGGAAATGACCTGACTCATAGTATAGGTCTTCCCTGTTCCAGTCGCCCCCATCAGAATCTGAGCTTTTTCTCCACCCTCGATATTATCTACCAACTGCTCGATAGCTTGGGGTTGATCTCCTGATGGTTGGTACTTTGATACTAGTTTAAATTGATTATCTGTAATGCGATTAATCATAAGAATCCTCTCTCCATGTGTTATTCCTATTTTAGCATACTTGTAGCATTTTCACGAAGAAAAGGACGGACCGAAGTCACATCCTTTCATTTTCTTTCTTTAATTGATAGACGAGGTAGAGAATCAGCAGTAGCAAGACTAGACTTGTCATGATAGAATCTTCAATTCCAAAAGATTCACCTGACAGCCAGTCTTGATTGCCTTGTGGTAAAAAGGTCATCAAAGACGTTCCTGACTGCTGACCACTAACTAAAATCCCAAAGAGACTTCCCTGAGCAAAATTCCAGGCTCCATGAATACCTGCTACACCCCAAACTGTATCTGTTTTAAGAAGGTAAAGTGACATAGCAACTCCGAATAAAAAGAGATTCATTAGAGATAGAGGTGTTAGACCAGAATTCCCCATATGAAGCAGGGTAAAGAACAGGCTAGATATAAGAACAGCTAGTTTTAGATTGGTTCTTGAGGCCAATTGGGGAAGGAGCCAAGCACGGGATACCACTTCTTCTGCCGTCCCCTGTAAAATCCAAAATGGGATAGTAAAGACGACAAAGGCAAGCGAATAAGGATTCAAGTGAATGGATTCAAAACGATATTGCCCTAATGCTACTAAACCTAACAAGGTCAGAAGAAAAAGTGCCAGACCTAGCCCAAATCCTTTCAGAAGATTGCTGAGGAAATTTTCTCTATAAAATCCCAAAGTTCGAATAGGTCTTTTCTCAACTTTTCTAGTCCATCTGAACACAGTATTGAGAACGAACCCAAAGGCCAGTAAATCTAAAATTAAATGAAAGTCACTTGTTTTATCCGTCAAGCTCTGATGCAAGGTCTGCAAGTAGGTTGCAAGATTTTGACCAGCCTCTCCAAAATTTCTAGCAAGTCCGATGAGAGCTAACAAACTAATACCATACAGAGTATAAGCCACAAACTCTCCTATGAAGACAAAAGCAAAGGCTAACAAGGGGCTTGTGTAAAAGTTTAACCGCATTTGAGAAGCTTGGAAGTCTTTAAATATTCTTTTGTTCTTCATATCCCTGTCCTCTTTTCTTCTATATATACTATTATTATAGCACTTTTTAATAGCAATCCAAAAGAAAAGAAAAGAAAAGAAAAATTTAATGTTATATTTTCTAACACAGAAATATAAAAATTTGCCTTTTTTTACTTTTTCTGATATAATGGGAAAATATTCGGAAAAGGAGACTAAAAATGAAGAAAAAATTTCTAGCATTTTTGCTAATTTTATTCCCAATTTTCTCATTAGGTATTGCCAAAGCAGAGACGATTAAGATTGTGTCTGATACCGCCTATGCACCTTTTGAGTTTAAAGATTCAGATCAAACTTATAAAGGAATTGATGTTGACATTATTAATAAAGTCGCAGAGATTAAAGGATGGAATATTCAGATGTCCTATCCTGGATTTGACGCAGCGGTCAATGCGGTTCAAGCTGGTCAAGCTGACGCTATCATGGCAGGGATGACAAAGACGAAAGAACGTGAAAAAGTCTTCACCATGTCTGATACTTACTATGATACAAAAGTTGTCATTGCAACTACAAAGGCACACAAGATTAGTCAGTACGACCAATTAAATGGTAAAACTGTTGGTGTTAAAAACGGAACTGCCGCTCAACGTTTCCTTGAAACAATCAAAGATAAATACGGCTTTACTATTAAAACATTTGACACTAGTGATTTGATGAACAACAGCTTGAGTGCTGGTGCCATCGATGCCATGATGGATGATAAACCTGTTATCGAATATGCCATCAACCAAGGTCAAGACCTCCATATTGAAATGGATGGTGAAGCTGTAGGTAGCTTTGCTTTCGGTGTTAAAAAAGGAAGCAAATACGAGCACCTAGTTACTGAATTTAACCAAGCCTTGGCTGAAATGAAAAAAGATGGTAGTCTTGATAAAATCATCAAGAAATGGACTGCTTCATCATCTTCAGCAGTGCCGACTACAACTACTCTAGCAGGATTAAAAGCCATTCCTGTTAAGGCTAAATACATTATTGCCAGCGATTCTTCTTTTGCACCTTTTGTTTTCCAAAATTCAAGCAACCAATATACTGGTATTGATATGGAATTGATTAAGGCAATCGCTAAAGACCAAGGTTTTGAAATTGAAATCATCAACCCTGGTTTCGATGCTGCTATCAGTGCTGTCCAAGCTGGTCAAGCTGATGGTATCATTGCTGGTATGTCTGTCACAGATGCTCGTAAGGCAACTTTTGACTTCTCAGAATCATACTACACTGCTAATACAATCCTTGGTGTCAAAGAATCAAGTACGATTGCTTCTTATGAAGATTTAAAAGGAAAGACAGTCGGTGTTAAAAACGGAACGGCTTCTCAAACCTTCCTAACAGAAAATCAAAGCAAATACGGTTACAAAATCAAAACTTTTGCTGATGGTTCGTCAATGTATGACAGTTTAAACACTGGTGCCATCGATGCCGTTATGGATGATGAGCCTGTTCTCAAATATTCTATCAGCCAAGGACAAAAATTGAAAACACCAATCGCTGGAACTCCAATCGGTGAAACAGCCTTTGCCGTTAAAAAAGGAGCAAATCCAGAATTGATTGAAATGTTCAATAACGGACTTGCAAACCTTAAAGCAAACGGAGAATTCCAAAAGATTCTTGATAAATACCTAGCTAGCGAATCTTCATCTGCTTCAACAAGCACTGTTGATGAAACAACTATCTGGGGCTTGCTTCAAAACAACTACAAACAACTCCTTAGCGGGCTTGGTATCACTCTTGCTCTAGCTCTTATCTCATTTGCTATTGCTATTGTTATCGGGATTATCTTCGGTATGTTTAGCGTTAGCCCCTACAAATCTCTTCGTGTGATTTCTGAGATTTTCGTTGACGTTATCCGTGGTATTCCATTGATGATTCTTGCAGCCTTCATCTTCTGGGGAATTCCAAACTTCATCGAGTCCATCACAGGCCAACAAAGCCCAATTAACGACTTTGTAGCTGGTACTATTGCCCTCTCACTTAATGCAGCCGCTTATATCGCTGAAATCGTTCGTGGTGGTATTCAGGCCGTTCCAGTTGGTCAAATGGAAGCCAGCCGAAGCTTGGGTATCTCTTATGGAAAAACCATGCGTAAGATTATCTTGCCACAAGCAACTAAATTGATGTTGCCAAACTTTGTTAACCAATTCGTTATCGCTCTTAAAGATACAACTATCGTATCTGCTATCGGTTTGGTTGAACTCTTCCAAACTGGTAAGATTATCATTGCCCGTAACTACCAAAGTTTCAAGATGTATGCAATCCTTGCTATCTTCTATCTTGTAATTATCACACTTTTGACTAGACTAGCGAAACGCTTAGAAAAGAGGATTCGTTAATGGCAAAACTAAAAATTGATGTAAATGATTTACACAAGCACTATGGAAAAAATGAGGTTTTAAAAGGAATTACGACCAAGTTCTATGAAGGAGATGTTGTTTGTATCATCGGTCCTTCAGGTTCTGGTAAGTCAACCTTCCTCCGTAGCCTTAATCTTCTAGAAGAAGTCACTAGCGGTCACATCACTGTGAACGGTTATGACTTAACTGAAAAAACTACCAACGTTGACCACGTCCGTGAAAATATCGGAATGGTGTTCCAACACTTCAACCTCTTCCCTCATATGTCTGTATTAGAAAACATTACCTTTGCTCCTATTGAGCACAAGTTAATGACCAAGGAAGAAGCTGAGAAATTGGGAATGGAGTTGCTTGAAAAGGTTGGACTAGCAGATAAAGCTAATGCCAACCCAGATAGCCTATCAGGTGGTCAAAAACAGCGTGTGGCTATCGCTCGTGGACTAGCAATGAATCCAGACATCATGCTCTTTGATGAACCAACTTCTGCCCTTGACCCTGAGATGGTCGGAGACGTACTAAACGTCATGAAGGAATTGGCTGAGCAAGGTATGACCATGATTATCGTAACCCATGAGATGGGATTTGCTCGTCAGGTTGCCAACCGCGTTATCTTTACTGCAGATGGTGAATTCCTTGAAGACGGAACACCAGATCAAATCTTTGACAACCCACAACACCCACGTCTGAAAGAGTTCTTGGACAAGGTATTAAACGTCTAAACTCAAACTGTAAGGATTTCCTTGCAGTTTTTTTCTATCTCGTATTGGATTTTTTGATTTTTCGGAAAATTATGTTAGAATTAAGTTTATGAAATGAGGTTTCCTCATACCTAGCAAGACTAGGAATAAAAATAGAAATTAGGTAGCTAGATGTCATCTAAGGTTATTGTTACAATTTTCGGTGCGAGTGGAGACCTGGCTAAACGCAAGCTCTACCCTTCCCTTTTTAGACTATATAAATCCGGCAATCTTTCCGAACACTTTGCAGTTATTGGAACTGCTCGTCGTCCTTGGAGCAAGGAATATTTTGAATCTGTTGTAGTCGAATCAATCCTTGATTTGGCAGATAGTACCGAACAGGCTCAAGAGTTCGCTAGCCACTTCTACTATCAAAGTCATGATGTCAATGATACAGAACACTACATTGCTTTGCGTCAATTGCAAGCTGAACTAAATGACAAGTACCAAGCTGAACACAACAAGCTCTTCTTCTTGTCTATGGCACCTCAGTTCTTTGGAACCATTGCTAAGCACCTCAAGTCTGAAAACATTGTAGATGGTAAAGGTTTTGAGCGTTTAATCGTTGAGAAGCCATTTGGTACAGATTACGCAACTGCAAGCAAGTTAAATGACGAGCTCCTAGCAACATTTGACGAAGAACAAATTTTCCGTATTGACCATTATCTTGGTAAGGAAATGATCCAAAGCATCTTTGCAGTTCGCTTTGCAAACTTGATTTTTGAAAATGTTTGGAACAAGGACTTTATCGATAATGTTCAAATTACCTTTGCGGAGCGCTTGGGTGTAGAAGAACGTGGTGGCTACTATGACCAATCTGGTGCCCTCCGCGACATGGTACAAAACCATACACTACAACTTCTTTCTCTCCTTGCTATGGACAAGCCAGCAAGCTTCACAAAAGACGAGATTCGTGCTGAAAAGATTAAGGTCTTTAAAAACCTCTATCATCCAACTGATGAAGAACTTAAAGAACACTTTATCCGTGGTCAATACCGTTCTGGTAAGATTGATGGCATGAAATATATCTCTTATCGTAGCGAGCCAAATGTAAATCCAGAATCTACAACTGAAACCTTTGCATCTGGTGCCTTCTTTGTAGACAGCGATCGCTTCCGTGGTGTTCCTTTCTTCTTCCGTACTGGTAAACGTCTGACTGAAAAAGGAACTCATGTCAACATCGTCTTTAAACAAATGGACTCTATCTTTGGTGAACCACTTGCTCCAAATATTTTGACCATCTATATCCAACCAACAGAAGGTTTCTCACTCAGTCTAAATGGAAAGCAAGTAGGAGAAGAATTTAACTTAGCTCCGAACTCACTGGATTACCGTACAGATGCGACCGCAACTGGTGCTTCTCCAGAACCATACGAAAAATTGATTTATGATGTCCTAAATAACAACTCAACTAACTTTAGCCACTGGGATGAAGTTGGTGCGTCATGGAAATTGATTGACCGTATCGAAGAGCTCTGGGCTGAAAATGGTGCCCCACTTCATGACTATAAAGCTGGAAGCATGGGACCTCAAGCTAGCTTTGACTTACTTGAAAAATTCGATGCCAAATGGACTTGGCAACCAGATATCGCCTATCGTCAAGATGGTCGTTTAGAATAAAAAAATTTCCTGCAAGTTTATGCCTTGCAGGATTTTTACTTCTAATTAGATTAAGCCTTCCAAGAGACCCTTCATAAAGTTTTCTGAGTTAAACTCTCCAATATCATCGATTTTTTCACCAAAACCAATCAATTTTACAGGAATATTGAGCTCTTCACGGATGGCTAGAACAACACCACCTCGAGCAGTTCCATCAATCTTAGTCAAGACAATTCCTGTCAAAGGGGTAATTTTTGAAAATTCTTTGGCCTGCACCAGGGCATTTTGACCTGTTGATGCATCAAGAGCTAAGAAGGTTTCATGGGGTGCTTCTGGCACAACACGTTTGATAATACGACCAATCTTTTCCAACTCAGCCATAAGATTATCCTTATTTTGCAGACGACCAGCAGTATCAATCATGAGAATATCGATACCTTCAGACACGGCACGTTCCATTCCATCAAAGACCACACTGGCTGGGTCAGCTTTTTCAGGTCCAGTCACAACTGGAACGTCCACACGACGGCCCCATTCAGCTAGTTGGGCTACTGCCCCTGCACGGAAGGTGTCTGCCGCAACCAGCATGACCTTCTTCCCAGCTTGTTTGTAGCGGTGGGCTAGTTTTCCGATAGAAGTTGTTTTCCCAACACCATTAACACCGACAAAGAGCATGACTGTCAAGCCATCTTGGAAGTGGATACGTTCATCGTAGTTACCATCCTTTTCATAAAGCTCAACCAATTTCTCAATGATGACACGGCGAAGGGCATCAGGTTTCTTTGCATTTTCGAGCTTGGCTTCGTAGCGTAGCTCCTCAGTTAAGTTGGAAGCCACCTGGACACCAACGTCACTCATGATGAGCAGTTCTTCCAGTTCCTCGAAAAATTCTTCGTCAACAGAGCGGAAATTAGCAAAGAAGGCATTCAAGCGAGCTCCGAAGCCTGAACGAGTTTTCTTGAGACTACGGTCATATTTTTCCTGAACGGTTTCTTCTGCTTGAGGAGTTTCTGGTTCAAGAACTTCAATGCTGTTTTCTTCTTCATCTTCTATGAACTCAGGATTTTCTTCCTCAGTAATTTCTTCTTGATGAACCTCTACAGCTGGCTCTGAATCCAGACTTTCTTCAACTGTCTCTTGATTTTCGTCTTCTTCAAACACAGCTTCTTCAGAACTTTCAACTTCTGCTTCTTCATGAGGAAGTTCCTCAGCTTCTGTTAAGGCAGGCTCAACCTCTTCAGACAAATCAAGATTTTCCAGAGCTTCTTTTACAACTTCTTCGATTTTAGGTTCTTCTTTTTTTCCGAATAGACGGTCAAATAATCCCATATCTTAGTTCTCCTTTAGCACATATTCTTCGATAGCCCAGGCGACAGCTTCCTCATCATTGGTCATTGGAGTCACCACATTTGCGACTGCCTTGACTTCAGGAACAGCGTTTTGCATGGCAACACCGAGCCCTGCCCACTCAATCATAGAAAGGTCATTGGCCTCATCACCACAGGCCATGACTTGGCTTTGGTCGATTCCAAGATGGCTGATTAGTTTTGCCAAACCTGTTGCTTTATGAACATTCTTTGGTGACCACTCTAGCAACATTTCACGTGATTTAAAGATTTCATATTGGTCAAACAATTCTGGAGAAATCTTCTGAATGGCTGCATCCAAGGGTTCTTGAGCAAAGGCAGTCACGCACTTATTGTAAGTCATCTGACTAGATAAGTCTTCAAAGTCCACTGGAACAAAGGTCAATGCTGGATTGAATTTGGCATAAAGACTTTCTTGGTCAGATTGAATTTGATAAACAGTTCCTTCTGAGATAGCATCAAGAGGCAGTGATAATTTCTCTGTTTCCTCATACAAGCGTGCCACATCATCATATGAAAAGACTGTTTTATCAAGGATTTCACCTGTATTTTTCTGAACCAAACCACCATTAAAAGTAATCGTATACTCATCTTCATGGCCGTCAGTCCCTAGCTCATGGAGAAAGAAATCCATAGCTTTTAAGGGACGACCAGTTGTCAATACGACCTTAATACCACGATCACGCGCAGCTTTCAAGGTTGCCTTGGTACGATCCGTCAGCCTTTTATCAGTAGTCAGCAAGGTCCCATCCAAGTCCAATGCAATCAATTTTATATCTGCCATTATAAGCCCTCCATATAAGCTATAACCGACTGGTCCTTATGGTGACCAATCACAGTCTCTGCTAATTCTAAAATTTCTGGTCGTGCATTTTCAGGAGCTACAGGATGTCCCACAACCTGCATCATATGCAAGTCATTTAGATTGTCTCCAAAAGCCATAACCTGATCCATTGTGATACCAAGTTTTTTAGCTAATTCAACAATGGCCACTCCCTTATCGACATAGTCCAGAACAATATCAATAGATTCAAAGCCAGTTGTCATGGCCTTAACACCAGGAACATGTTCATTGACCCAAGCTTCACCAGCTTCCAGCGTTTCTTCTGTGAAGTTGGTTGTAAATTTGAAAATATCATCTGTGATATCTTCCAGACTGGCTACTTTTTGGATATTTTCATTATAATGCTGGCTCTCTTTCAAATAGGTCTCATCAACCGTATCTAGAACATAAGAGCCTTTTTTTCCCGTCAAGAGCAATTTATTGATGTCTACATAAGGTGACGTTTTCAGCTTTTCAAAAGTTGCCAGATAAAAGTCACGAGACATGGTCGCTTCATACAAGTCCTGACCTTGATATTCGACCAAACTGCCATTTTCCGCGATGAAAATAATGTCATCACGAACATCAGCAAATAATTTTTCTAGAGATAGAAATCCACGCCCTGAAGCCACCGCAAAGTAAATCCCTTTTTCCTTGTAGGAAACCAAGAGAGACTTGAGGCGGTCCATATCAAAGCGTCCATTCTCATCTAGGAAGGTTCCGTCCATATCCGTTGCTACTAGTTTAATTGTCATCCTTCAATACTTTCTAAATCTTTTAACTTAACCGAAACAATTTTTGAAACACCTGATTCTTGCATAGTCACTCCATAGATAGAATCAGCCGCTGCCATGGTTCCCTTACGGTGGGTTACGACGATAAACTGGCTGTCCTTGTCAAATCGATTGAGGTAATCCCCAAAACGTTTAACATTGGCTTCATCCAGCGCAGCTTCCACCTCATCCAAGATGACAAATGGGATAGTCTTAACTCGAATGATAGAGAAAAGCAAAGCTAGAGCTGACAGAGCTTTTTCACCACCACTCATGAGGTTAAGCGACTGGATTTTCTTACCTGGAGGTTGAACAGAAATCTCCACACCAGCTGTTAAAAGGTCGCCCTCAGTCAATATCAAGTCTGCCTGACCTCCTCCAAACATCTGCTTAAAGGTCACTTTAAAGGACTCACGAATAGCTTCAAAGGTTGATTTAAATCGTTCCTTAACTTCATCATTCATTTCTGTAATGGTTTCAAGGAGCAAATTTTTCGCTGACAAAATATCATCTCGTTGGCTATTTAGGAAATCCAGACGGTTGTGCACTTCTTCGTACTGTTCAATAGCATCCAAATTGACAGGACCCAGTGAGCGAATAGCCTTCTCTAAATCCTGCACCTCTTGCTCTGCCAGATTGAGATTTTCCAACTCATGTGCCTTTTCTAGTGCTTCAGTATAGCTAATCTGGTACTGGTCTGTTAATTGACTTTGTAGATGGCGCAAGCGCTCGCTGACCTTTTCTTTCTTGGCTTCAGCACGTGTTTGCTTGCGAATCCACTCCTCATTCTGCTGGCGAGCCTGATCCAAATGACTAGCAATATCATCCAGCTGACCTTCAATATCATCCAACTCAAACTGCTTGCGAATCAAATCTTGTTGGAGATTTGTTTTCTGATTTTTGGCTTCTTCAGCCTGTTGACTGAGCAATTCTGTATCAACCTTCTCAAGATTGTCAACCTTTTCTTGAAGAAGGCGCTGGATTTCCTCTTGTTCGATATTCAGATTATCCAATTCCTTGCCTAAGCGTTCAATATCAGCTACTTCATAACGTTTTTGCCCTTGCAGTTCTGTCTTAAGCAAACGAGCTTGCGCTACCTCTTCCTGCAAGTTTTGATAGCGTTCTTGGATGGCGTTTTTGTTAGACTTAATCTCTTCAATCTCAGCTTCCAGATTTTGCTTGTCACTGGCAATAGTAGCAAGGCGTGCTTGACATTTTTCCTTATCTGCTTGCCAATCTCCCTCAGTAAGACGATTTAATTCCTCTTCTTGAAGTTTCCAAAGAGTTTCCAGTTCTTCAACTTGCTGACTGGTCTGCTGATAAGCGAGGAACAAGCCCTGCTCCTGAATACGAGCCTGCTCTCCCTGAGATTTGATGGCTTCTAATGATTCAGTCAATCTAGCCATCTCCTCTTGCAAGGTCTTCAAAGCCACTTCTTCTGAACGAAGACTTGCTTCCTCTTCAGCAATTTCTTTTTGCAATTGCTCCAGTTCTGGCTTGATAAAAATACTGTTGTTCTGGCGATTGGCTCCACCTGCGTAAGAACCACCTGTACGAAGCTCTGTCCCATCCAGTGTCACCATGCGAACCTGATAACGAACCTGGCGAGCAGCTGCACGAGCATGTTCTACGGTATCAAAGATAGCCGTCGAAGCTAGCAAATTCTTGAAAATAGCTTCCAACCTATTATCGAAAGTAACCAGCTCATCTGCCATGCCCAGAAATCCTGGACTTGCAGCGATAGCATCTTGATTCTGTCTAGAAATCGTACGAGCCTTGATTGTTGTCAAAGGAAGGAAGGTTGCACGACCGGCTCTGTTTCGTTTAAGGAAATCAATAGCTTTGGTTGCCGACTCTTCATCTTCTACGATGATATGCTGGCTACTTGCCCCTAAGGCAATCTCTAGGGCTGTTTGATAATGCACATCAAAGGTCAGGTGCTCACTAACAGCACCAATAATACCACCAAGACGGTCTTTTTCTTGGAGAACACTCTTAACACCTGCATAAAAGTTACTATGATTTCTCAGGATATTTTCCAAACTTTGGGCTCTAGCCTGCTTGTTTTTGAGATTATCCAGACGGTCAAATAGTTGACTTTGTTGAGCTTGATAGGAAGATTTCTGCTCCTCTTGCTCCTTGGCAATAGCTTGATAGTCGGCCAATAATTTCTGAACCTGCTCCTTGGCAGTTTCAAGATCTTCTTTTTGCTGACTAGCCTTCTCTTTAGCTGTAGCCAGTTGTTCTTTCAGCTTTTCTAGTTGATCTGCTTGTTTTTGAGAAAGCTGACGACTATTTTCCAACTCGTTTTCGATGCGAGTCAGTTGGTTTGAGACATCCGCTTCTTCTTGTAAAAACGCCACAAAGCGTTCACGCAAAAGCTCAATCATTTGATCAGGATCATCTGAAAAAGCCAGTAATTCAGCTTCTAAACGATTAAGTTTTTGATTATTTTGGACTAGATTTTCCTCTAACAGAGTTAAAGAGCTTTCTTTATCAGATTTTTCTTTGCTGAGTGAATTTCTCTTATCCTCCAAAGCAGCCAAACGGGCTTGTGCTTCCTGTTGATTCAGGGCTACTTGCTCAGATTCCAGTTTCGATAGGGCTAATTTTCTCTCTAAATCACTAATCAGACTGGTCAAGTCCATCAAACTGCCTTGGTCTTTGGCCATTTCAGCCTGTAAATCTTGGCGTTGCTTCTTGAGATTCTGATTTTCCTCTTCTAATTTTTCACGCTTTTGATAGTAGCTCGTCAAAAGTTCCTGAACCTGAGCCAACTCTTCTTCTGTCGAGTCTAGTTCAGCCTTATTTTCCTTGATTTGAGCAACCAGAACATCTAAATAAATAGCCTTGCGTTGACCTTCCAAGTCTAAAAACTTACGGGCATTTTCAGCTTGCTTCTCAAGAGGCTTGATTTGATTATCCAACTCGTAGATAATGTCTTCAAGACGATCCAGATTATCCTGAGTTTGTTGCAATTTGCTCTCCGTCTCTTTTCTACGAGTCTTGTATTTCAAAACTCCAGCAGCCTCTTCAAAAATAGCTCGGCGTTCTTCAGGCTTGGAGTTAAAAATCTCCTCAACCTTTCCTTGGGAAATGATAGAGAAGGAATCTCGACCCAAACCTGTATCCAAGAAGAGGTCATGAATATCACGCAGACGAACTTTCTTGCCGTCAATCTTGTATTCGCTATCTC
>CAURTM010000025.1:0-17169 GCA_963527735.1 uncultured Streptococcus sp. | reverse complement strand
TTGATACCACCTTCAAGCGCTTTGGAGAATTTCACTCCAAAAAGTAGAGCCAATATTGTCAAAATGATCAACATGATGACAGGACCACCCATATCTAAGACGGGTGTGAAAACCTCTTTGATTAGGTCAAAGATTGCATCCATAACAGTTCCTCCCTTTTTTATGTTATATGAATGTTAACAAATTGATAATTAGCTTAATCCGTGTTCTTTGATAGCTGCTTCAATATTGTCAAATACTGGAGCACTCATAGCTGGGATACGGAATAAGATTGGTCCAGCTTCGATAACTGGAATACCTGGGTCAAAACCAAGGTCTGTCGCAGCAATTGGTGTGAAGATGTCATAACCTTTGATAAGATCTTCGTTAACGTCTTTTACCATAACTGCATCACAGTGAACATCGAAACCGCGGTTTGAAAGTTCTTCTTCAAGAGCACTTTTAATTTGGTGGCTTGAGTTAACACCTGCACCGCAGGCAGCAAGAATTTTAATCATATGGATTTCCTCCGATTTAATATTTTTAATAGACAAGATTATACAGTTGCTTTAGCGATATAAGCATAGATAGCTTCTGGTTCAGAAATTTTAGCCAAATCTTCCAAATGACCATTTCCAGTAAAGAAGTCCATCAACTGAGCAAGAATGTTCGTTTGACTTGAACTTGAGTTATTAATGATAAAGAAGAGTAAGGATACCTCTACTTCCTTATCTGGTGCAATCATATTGTGGAAAGTCACCGGTTTCTCTAATCGAACGACCACAACTTTTTCAGCTAGATTATGAACAATATCTGTGTGAGGAATAGCCACATTCGGCAAATCCTTACCCAAAAATTCCATATCTAGGCCAGTTGGAAATGACTTTTCACGCGTGATCAAGGCTTCACGATAGGTTGGAGTTACGATTTCGCGTTCTTCCAATAAAGTTGCAACCTGATCAAAGAGATGTTCTTGATTATCCGCTTCTAAGCAAAACACAAGGTTTTTGTCAAAGAAATGATCTAATCCCATAAGGTTTTCCCTTCTTTCCATTAACTTTATGCTATAAGTATAACATTATATGAAATCGTTGTCAATAATTTTTTGTTGTTTTTTGTCCCTTTTTTGATTATTTTGTTTATTTTTATAATCAAAACAAATATTTAAAACAAACACTTTAAACGGTTTAATCCTATTATAAATGTAAAAAAACAGGCCTATTTAAGCCTGTTTTACGATTGATTCTTATGTAAATTTCCTGTGAACAAGAAAAACAATTATGATAACTTATTCTTCATCCATGCTCAAGACGCTGAGGAAGGCTTCTTGTGGGACTTCTACTGATCCGATAGCTTTCATACGCTTCTTACCAGCTTTTTGTTTTTCAAGGAGTTTACGTTTACGAGAAACGTCACCACCATAACACTTGGCAAGTACGTTCTTACGAAGGGCCTTGATATCAGTACGAGCCACAATCTTGTGTCCAATAGCTGCTTGGATAGGAACCTCAAATTGTTGACGAGGGATGATTTTCTTGAGCTTATCAACGATGAGTTTCCCACGTTCGTAGGCAAAGTCCTTGTGAACGATAAAGCTGAGGGCATCCACCTTGTCTCCATTGAGAAGGATATCCATTTTCACCAACTTAGATGGGCGATATTCTGACAATTCGTAGTCAAAACTTGCATAACCACGTGTCGAAGACTTAAGCTTATCAAAGAAGTCAAAGACAATCTCCGCAAGAGGAATTTGATAGATAACATTGACACGGTTATCATCGATATAGTCCATGGTCACAAAGTCCCCACGCTTGCGCTGAGCTAATTCCATCACTGCTCCTACGAACTCCTGTGGAACCATGATTTGCGCCTTAACATAAGGCTCTTCAATGGTCGCAATCTTGGTAGGATCTGGGAACTCAGATGGGTTAGACACATCCATAGACTCACCGTCGGTCAAATTAACCTTGTAAATAACAGATGGAGCTGTCATGATAAGGTCAATGTTGAACTCACGTTCCAAACGTTCTTGGATAACATCCATATGGAGAAGTCCAAGGAAACCACAACGGAAACCAAATCCAAGTGCCTGAGATGTTTCTGGTTCAAATTGGAGACTAGCATCATTCAGTTGCAATTTTTCAAGGGCTTCACGTAGGTCATTGTACTTGTTTGACTCGATAGGATATAGCCCCGCAAAGACCATAGGATTCATCTGTTTGTAACCATGTAATGGCTCTGCCGCAGGATTAGTTGCCAAGGTAACGGTATCACCCACACGAGTGTCCTGAACCGTTTTGATAGAAGCTGCAATATAACCAACGTCACCAGTCGCAAGGAAATCACGACCAACTGCCTTAGGAGTGAAAATCCCAACCTCAGTCACATCAAAGGTCTTACCATTGCTCATGAGCTGAATCTTATCCCCAGGTTTAACCACCCCATCCATGACACGTACTTGGAGAATAACCCCACGGTAGGCATCGTAAACAGAGTCGAAAATCAAAGCCTTAAGTGGCGCCGTCACATCACCCGTTGGTGCTGGAACTTTTTCTACAATTTGCTCGAGGATTTCTTCGATACCGATACCAGCCTTGGCAGAAGCCAAAACTGCTTCGCTGGCATCCAAACCAATGACATCTTCAATCTCTGTACGCACGCGCTCAGGGTCTGCTGCTGGCAGGTCAATTTTATTAATGACTGGCATGATTTCCAAATCATTGTCCAATGCTAGATAAACATTGGCAAGGGTTTGGGCCTCAATTCCTTGGGCAGCATCGACCACCAAAATCGCTCCCTCACAGGCAGCGAGCGAACGTGAAACTTCATAGGTAAAGTCTACGTGTCCTGGCGTGTCAATCAAGTGGAAAATATAAGTTTCCCCATCTTTTGCAGTATAATTCAACTCGATGGCATTCAACTTAATGGTAATCCCACGTTCCCGTTCTAGATCCATGCTATCCAAAAGCTGGGCCTGCATTTCACGGCTTGAAACCGTCTCAGTTTTTTCCAAAATGCGGTCTGCTAGAGTTGATTTCCCGTGGTCAATATGGGCGATAATAGAGAAGTTACGAATCTTCTCCTGTCGTTTTTTCAATTCTTCTAAGTTCATGATTCTCTTCCTTTCAGGGTATCTATTTATTATAAATTGTTTTTGACATTTTGACAAGACCATACCCTGCTAGGAGTACTAATCTTCAGCGACAAAGCCGTCATTTTCGATAAAGTGGTGTTCTGTCATTCCTTGATCTGTAAAGACAATCCCATGAAGGACACCACCATAGACAGCTCCTCCGTCCATCCCAATCTTGCCATCTTCTGTAGTCCAAAGTTCAGCAGTACCACGCTCTTGCTTCAACAAACCATAAACCGGTGTATGGCCAAAGACAATGGTTTTTCCAGTATGATTTTCGGCTTCGTGGAATGGTTTTCTAAGCCAGACTTTCTTGTAATCTGTGGTTTCATGCCAGTCATCCAAGGTTAAATCAATACCTGCGTGAACGAAAATATACTTATCTGTCTCTACCACAAACGGCATTTGACGAATAAATTCGACCAAATCTGCTGCTTCAGTGGCAACACGCTTGGCATCTTCTACCCCATCAACTGGCGCATCCAAGGGACGACCCAGGATAGAGTTAATGGTTGTGTCTCCACCATTGCGACGATAGTGGTCATAGCTTTCTTCTGGGTTATCGAGCCAAGTCAGAAACATATACTCGTGGTTTCCTGACAAACAGATCGCCCCTTGATTATCCACTAAGTCCTTAACCATTTCTAGAACACGGCGACTATCTTCACCACGGTCAATCAAGTCCCCTAGAAAGAGCAACTGGGTCTGACCATCCCAGGTTTTGAGAAGGTCTTCCAGCATCCCAGCTTTTCCATGAACATCTCCAATTACATAATAGTCTGTCATCTTATTTCTCCCTGTTTCTCAACAATTCTCTGGCTTGCGTCAGGGCTGCTTCCGTCACATCATCACCTGCCAACATCTTAGCAACTTCCTCCACTCGCTCTTCAACCGTCAAAAGACGAACAGTCGAAACTGTTGAATGCTCATTGCTAATCTTCTCAATAAAGAATTGATAATCCGCAATCGCAATCACTTGTGGCAAATGGGAAATAGCCAGAACCTGACCATGCTGGCCAATCTTATGAATCTTCTGCGCAATCGCCTGAGCTACACGACCTGAAACTCCTGTATCCACCTCATCAAAGACAATGCTGGTCTTACCTTCTTTACGTGAAAAGGCAGACTTAATGGCTAGCATGAGACGAGACAATTCCCCACCAGACGCAACCTTAACTAAGGGTTTAAAGTCTTCGCCAGGGTTGGTTGAAATGTAAAACTCAACCATTTCATTTCCCTCACGACTGAATTTGCCCTTGCTAAAACGAACCTGAAATTGGGCTTTTTCCATATAAAGGTCTTGCAGTTCTTGTTTAATCTCAGCTTCAAGCTGCTGAGCTAAGTCATGACGAGCAGATGCAAGCTGACCTGCCAAATCGACAAGATTAACTTCCAATTTCTTGAGCTCTGCTTCCATGTCCTCAGACGAAAGGTTATTGCCTGTCAAGAGATTGTATTCTTCCGTAATCTTAGCAAAATAAAGCAAAACATCATCAACAGTCCCACCATACTTACGGGTAATGGTATGAAGGAGGTCCAAACGATTCTCAACCTGCATAAGATGATTGCCGTCAAAATCAAGATCCTCAATGATAGCTTCCAGACGTTTGCTAAGGTCTTCTAAGACATAGTAGGTCTCAGATAGTGAGCTTGAAATTTCACGGTATTCAGGGTCATACTCTTCGACACTTTCCATGTCATTCATGGCTGAACGAACATTGGCCAGACTTGAAAAGTCTTCATTGTCCAACATACTATAGGCATTGGTCAGAGTATCCGCAATATTTTTATGATTGAGAAGTTTATCACGCTCTTGATTGAGAGCCAGATCTTCTCCAGCCTGCAAGTTTGCTGCCTCAATCTCTGCCATTTGAAATTCCAACATTTCAATACGAGCCTTGTGTTCCTGTTGGTTTTTCTTGACTTCCAGAACCTGCTTGCGCATTTTTCGATAGGCATCAAAACTCGTTTGATAGGTTTCTTTTAAGTCCCAAAAGGCTGCATCGCCAAATTCATCCAACATCTGGATATGCAGTTGGGGACGCATTAACTCCTCTTGGTCATGCTGACCATGAATATCTACCAGATGTTGCCCAATAGCTCGCAAAACAGACAGATTGACCATCTGGCCATTGACACGACTAATACTACGACCATTTTGCAAGATCTCTCGACGGATGATAATCTCATCACCCATTTCCAAACCTTGCTCATCAAAAATTTCCTGTAAAAGGCGACTATTCTCAACTGAGAAAAGCCCCTCAATCTCTGCCTTTGGCGCACCATGACGAATAACATCTGTCGTAGCACGAGCTCCCAACATCATATTCATAGCATCAATGATAATCGACTTCCCTGCACCCGTTTCACCAGTCAAGACAGTCATTCCCTTTTCAAAATTGAGGGAAATAGCCTCAATAATGGCAAAGTTTTTTATCGAAATTTCAAGTAACATATAGACCTACCAATTTTTTACTTGTTCAAAGATTTCCTCAGCTAGATTTTCACTTCTGGCAATGACTAAAATCGAGCTATCATCAGCTAAACAGCTAAAAATCTTATCCGCAAAAGTCTCGGTTAACTGAGCTTTTACAAAAGCTGTATTTCCTGGGATAACTTGGAGATTGATCATCTTATCCATCAATTCAGCTGACTCAATATTATCTTCAGCCAGTTGCAAACTTTTTACGATTGATTTTGGCAATTCATAGACATAGGTGTTGTCTCTCAAAGGAATTTTGACAATACCTAGTTCTTTGATATCTCGGGATACCGTTGCCTGAGTGGCAGTGATGCCAGCCTCTTTCAAATATTCTACGATTTCTTCTTGTGTACCGATTTGATAATCTGTCACAAATCGTCTAATTTTTTCAAGTCTCTCTTTTTTATTCATTTTTAAATTGACTATGCGCCCTCTCTACTACTTCTTCAATCTCAGCAAGAACCTGATTGCTTGCTGACTCTTCTTTTTTCAAATACGCTAAAAACTCAATATTTCCATGACCGCCTTGGATGGGAGAAAAGTCCAAACCAAGAACTGAAAATCCTTCCTCTACTGCCATAGCTGTGACAGATTCAAGGACATGTTGATGCACCTTAGCATCTCGAATAATCCCATTTTTCCCAATCTGCTCACGTCCTGCCTCAAACTGGGGCTTAACCAAAGCCACAACCTGACCTTGATTTGCCAAGACTCGGTGCAAGGCTGGCAAAATCAGACTGAGGGAAATGAAACTCACGTCAATACTGGCAAAGCTCGGTTCCTTTTCGAAATCGGTCTTTTCAGCATAGCGGAAATTAAACTGCTCCATGCTGACAACTCGTGGGTCTTGGCGTAGTTTCCAAGCCAACTGATTGGTACCAACATCAACTGCAAAGACTAACTCAGCACCATTTTGCAGCATAACATCGGTAAAGCCACCAGTAGAGGCCCCGATATCAATCGTGGTCGCACCATCCACTGACAAATCAAAGACCTGCAAGGCCTTTTCCAGTTTCAAGCCACCACGACTGACATACTTGAGTTTCTCCCCCTTGAGTTTTAGCTCGGTGTCATCTGGAATTTTCTCTCCTGGCTTGTCAAACCGTTCTCCATTAAGGACTGCTACGACTAGGCCAGCCATGACACCACGCTTGGCTTGTTCTCGCGTTTCAAACAAGCCCTGTTTATAAGCTAGTACATCCACTCTTTCCTTAGCCATTGATTCTCAAACTTTCTACTACACTTACAATTGATTCTGTTTCAAAGGGAACCTGCTGGGCAATGTCTTCTAATCTTGCATTAGCTTGATCCAAGGTTTGGTTACAAAAGGCAATAGCCTCTTCCAAACCCAACAAGGCAGGATAGGTTGACTTTTCAGCCTGCAAATCCTTTTGTGGTGTCTTGCCGATTTCCTCAAAACTAGCTGTCACATCCAGTACATCATCTCTGACTTGAAAGGCCAACCCAATCAATTCCCCAACAGTTTTCAGCTTTGCCTGCATTTCAGGTTCCAATTCGGCTATAATAGCAGCCGCTTGGAAAGGATAGGCTAGTAGTTTTCCAGTCTTATTAGCATGAATGGTCTGAAGTTCTTCCAAAGACAGGTGCTGGTGTTCACCTTCCATATCCAAAACTTGCCCTGCTACCATGCCTAGACTTCCTGAAGCAAGAGATAAGTTGGCAATCAAGTCCACCTTAATCTGACTTGGCAAATCTGCCTGCGCTATCAAGGCGTAAGGATCTAGGAATAAAGCATCTCCAGCCAAAATTGCCATTGCTTCGCCAAATTTCTTATGATTGGTCAAACGCCCTCGACGGTAATCATCATCATCCATAGCAGGAAGGTCATCGTGAATCAAGCTACCTGTATGAATCATTTCCAAGGCCGCAGCTACCTGCGCGTGAGCAGGTTTAATAGCAACCTTCAAGGCTTCCAGAACTTCTAACAAGAGAAAAGGTCGAATACGCTTGCCACCAGCATGAATGGAATAGAGAACAGACTCTCGCAAACTAGAGGCAAACTGCTGGTCTCCATAAAAATCTTCCAAGGCTGACTCGACAAGAGCTAATTTTTCTTGCTTCTTCATTCAAAATCACTTTCTGTTCCGTCTTCTTGCATGACCTTGACCAAGGTCTTTTCAGCCTTGTCCAGCGTCGCTTGGAGCTCTTTTGACAAGACCATGCCCTTTTGAAAGGCAGCAATCGCATCTTCCAGAGCAATCTCACCATTTTCCAAACTTTGGACAATGGTCTCCAGTTCTGCTAGATTTTCCTCAAATTTCTTTTGTTTTGACATCTTTAACCTCTAATTCTACTTGACCATCTCGCATCAAAAGCGTCACTTGGTCTTTTTTCTTCAAACTCTCAACCGAATCTACAACGGACTCTTCTTTTTTGACAATAGCATAACCTCGCGCCACAATTCGGCTCGTATCCAACATCAGTAAGGCTTCTGATAATCTCTTGACCTCAGCAACCTTGGCATCATAAACCAGCGCCATTTGGCTACGTAAGAGCTTGTCCAACTGGCCTAGACGGTCTTGATAACGTTGGATTTTGGTAACAGGTGATAATTGTACCAGTCGATGCGTCCTTGCTTGGACTATCTGTTTGTTATCAGAAATCCGTGTTTGCAAACTTTGTTTTAAGCGCAGTTGCAGTTGGTCCAAGCGTTGCAAGTAACCGTCATACAAACGCTCTGGCTGTCTAAAGATAACAGACTGACTGCATTTTTTCAAAGCTTCTTGTTTCTTCGATAGGACATTTCGGACTGCTGTTGCCATCCGTTTTTCTTGATTTTGCAAATGAGCTAATAGATCCAACTTGGTCACAGGTGTTGCTAGTTCAGCTGCAGCTGTTGGTGTGGCAGCGCGGCGATCTGCCACAAAATCTGCCAAGGTCACATCCGTCTCATGTCCCACACTAGAAATGATTGGCAAACGAGATTCAAAAATAGCTCGTACCACAATTTCTTCGTTAAAAGCCCAGAGATCCTCGATGGAACCACCACCACGACCAATAATCAGCAAGTCCAAATCGTCCCGTTGATTAGCACGCGCAATATTTCGAGCAATTTCCTCTGCAGCCCCTTCACCTTGAACCTTGGTCGGATAAAGAAGAATGTCGACACCTGGAAATCGCCTGCTGACAGTCGTGATAATATCTCGAATAACGGCTCCACTGCGGCTGGTCACTACACCAATTCTCTTAGAAAATTGGGGCAGAGGTTGCTTGAACCTCTCTTGAAACAGGCCTTCTTCTGTCAATTTTTTCTTGAGTTGTTCAAACTGAATCGCAAGCGCCCCAACTCCATCAGGCTCAGCCTTTTCAATGATAATGGAGTAGCTACCACTTGGTTCATAGACCTGCACACGCCCAATCACATTGATCTTCATCCCTTCTTCAAGGTCGAAGCCTAATTTCTGATAAATCCCAGACCAGATGGTCGCTTGAATAACTGCATGGTCATCCTTTAGGGAGAAATATTGGTGAGTAGGTCGTTTACGAAAGTTGGAAACTTGACCAGTTAAATAGACCCGTTCCAAGTAAGGGTCTTTATCGAATTTCATTTTCAGATACTTGGTCAAAGTTGTTACCGATAAATACTTTTCCATCTCCACCTACTATTCATTTTCTTGCTCTTTCATGGGTATTATTATACCAAAAATATGCCTAAAAATCTCCATTTATGTACCATTATGAGGGAAAAATAGAAAAAGGAGGCAAGGCCTCCACATCTGATTATTTGCTGTTTCGAGCTTCTTCCAAAATCTTTGCAATCTTGGTCGTCAAAAGGTCGATAGCAACTGTATTGCTGACTCCCTCAGGAATGACGATATCAGCATAACGCTTAGTTGGCTCGATAAACTGGTGGTACATAGGTTTGACCACACCTAAATACTGGTCAATAACGCTATCAAGGCTACGGCCACGCTCTTCCATATCGCGCTTGATACGACGAATAATGCGCACATCATCATCCGTATCCACAAAAATCTTGATATCCATCAAATCGCGCAGACGCTTGTCCTCCAAGACCAAAATCCCCTCAACGATAAAGACATCTTGAGGCTCCTGACGATAGGTCTTGCTACTTCGTGTATGCTCTGTATAGTCATAAGTCGGAATGTCCACTGGACGCCCTGCCAACAATTCCTTAATCTGCTCAATCATCAAGTCTGTATCAAAGGCAAAAGGATGGTCATAGTTGGTTTTTACACGCTCTTCAAAGGTCAAATGAGACTGATCCTTGTAGTATGAATCATGCTCAATCATGGAAATTTTTTCATCAGGAAAATGCGATAAAATGGCTCTTGAAACACTGGTCTTACCACCACCAGAACCACCTGTCACTCCGATAATGATTGGTCTATTTTGCATGCTATCCTCCGTTTTTTTATCCGTCGTCTATTCTATCACATTTTTTGCAAAATTTATAGTCTGATTTGGATAGTCTAGGGGAAACAACACTCCCTACACCCCAGTTAGACTAGCTAAAAACCTTCCTTGGCTTGTAGAGTTTGTCCCGTTTTTCTAGAATGGCTAGCAATGTATCGCCTTCAAAAGCAGCCAGTTCTTTGTCTGTTTGGTCGAGCTCGATAAAGCGACCAAAGCGCACTTCTGTAGCCTCTTCTGGACTTAGAAAAACTTTGACGAGGTCCCCTGTCCCAATCTCTAGAGGATGGAGAAAGTCCAATTGGCCAGCCTCCACTTTTTCAGCAATTTCTTCCAAGGTAAGAGCATCTTCTAGTTGCAAACCTGCTGCACTAGTCCGTGTCAGATGTGACATATGAGCCGCATAGCCCAATTTTTCTCCCAAGTCAACCGATAAGGTACGGATGTAGGTTCCCTTGCTACATTTTACACGAAAAGTGAATCTTGCAAGTTGGCCATCATAAGAAATCGGACTTGTCCGCTCAAAGCTATAAATAGTCACCTGACGTTCTGGACGCTCCACTTCCTGACCAGCACGCGCATACTCATAAAGCTTACGACCATTGACCTTTACAGCCGAATACATAGGCGGAATCTGAATAATAGGTCCTGTCAAACTGGCGATTGCTTCATCAACAAGCTTTTCATCCAAGGGCGATAAAACAGGTGTCTCTGCGACCACTTCCCCACTGGCATCCTCAGTTGTCGTTGAATAACCTAGAGTGATTTCTCCCTCATAGACCTTACCCTCGTCCTGCATAAACTCGACCATGCGTGTCGCCTTGCCAATCGCAATGGGCAAAACACCCGCCACATCCGGATCCAAGGTCCCACCATGACCAATCTTCTTGATTCCCAAAATCTTACGCAGTTTAAAAACCGCATCATGCGAGGTCATCCCCGCTTCTTTTTTTAAGTTAATAATACCGTTCATTTTTGCTTTCTAATTTCATTCATGAAATATCTTCTTCAAGAATCGTAATGTAACTATCTTTTGTAACAAAAGATAGTGTGGCTAATCTTATTGCTTGGTTCATAATTATCCTGTCAAATACATTTCTTACAAATCGCCCATTTGCATTTTTATTTTCAGGATTGCTACTATGTAATTCTAAATATTTTTTTAATTTTTCTTTTGCAGAATCATGCAAAATGTACTCTTCATTTTTGCAATATGAAAGAAAAATATCAAACATTTGGTTCACCGTATAATCTTCAAACGTAATAAAATAATTAAATCTTGATTTTAACCCAGGATTAGATTCAAAAAATTTTTTCATCAATTCATCATATCCAGCAACAATAACCACCAAATCATCACGATAGTCTTCTAATGCTTTTGTTAACTCAGTTAAACACTCCCGACCATAACTATCACTTTTATCGTTTTCAGTAATACTATATGCTTCATCAATAAATAATACACCACCTTTGGCTTTTTGTATCAATCTCTTCACTTTCGAAGCCGTCTGTCCTTGATATTCTGCTATTAAGTCTGTTCTACTTGCCTCTATAAAGTGACCTTTACTTAGTATTCCTAATGAACGATACATATTACCAACAATTCTAGCAACTGTTGTTTTACCTGTACCTGGATTACCTAAAAACGCCATATGCATAGTTCTGTTTGTTTTTTTAAGACCGATTTTTTCTCTACTTTGTTGAACTTTATTAAACGCTACTAAATCTTTAATTTCTTTCTTAACATTTTCTAAACCTATTAAAGACTTTAAATCATTTGCTAGTTCTTCAAATGATTTATTATTTGTTTCTTTCAAAATTAAATAATTTGTATCAATAACTCTAGAGCCAAGATATTTATACAATAATTCCAATATACTAGTTTGCTTATCTTTGATTTTTAAGAATGTCTCTTTACTTGTCAAGTTTCCTAATCGTTTTATAAATTCTAACTCAGCATTTTTAAGATTATCAACTATATCTTGAAGAATTATTTCTAATTCATAAGTATTATTTGTTAAATCATCAAGTTTTTTCACTTCCGATTTTAACAATTTTAAATAAGTTTCACTAATCATCTACATTCCTTTAAACAATAGAAATAATACTATTATAACAACAGCGACTCCAATAGTATAGAATCCTTTTCTAAGTAAACTAATCTCTTTTTGTTTTTCCTCTAGTTCAGTTTGAAATTTCTCGACAATTAAAGTAAGATTTTTACCTTCCTCTATTAATCGAACATTCATCTTGTCTACATCGTTTTTAAGATTATTTTGTGTTTCTTCAACTTGTAAATGCAAATCGTTAAAACTATTTTCTATTTTCACTAATGATTTTAGCTTCGCTTTTAAACTATCAATTTCAATTTGAATTTCACTTTGCTTATCTTCAAGTTGTTCTAACTCTTCTAATTTTTTATGATGTTTCTTCAATACATCAATTAAATCTTTATTCTGTTTAAAAACATCATCTAATAATTTTTTATTACCAGTTTGATATTCTTCTATTTCGTGCAATCCCTGTATAGCTTTATTATTGGCCTCTTTGGCTGCAATCAAAGATCTTGAAATACTTTGAATATACTCATCATCCAATATTTGGAAAGTTTCGTAAATGGTATTAAATTCCTGAATAATCTTTTTTATGTGAATATTTTGTTCAATCATTCTATTTTGAACAGCATTAGTAAGAGCGTTTAAATCTTTACCCTTAACATCATATTCCATTCCAATAAAGCCTAACATAGGATCATCTGTTGGAACTGTTGGTAAATCTGACTGTTCAGGGATCTCTTCACTAAAGGCTTTTAGCTCTTGTTTTTTTTCATTAAATCTTTCAGAATTTGCTAAAACTTGAATCTCTAATTCTTCTGACATAACATTCTCCTATAATAAATCGTTTAATGCATTTTGCATTTCTTCAAGTTCACTTTGCTTTTCATCAAAGTAAATTTCATTAGCTAATAATCGCTGTTTGAAATCAATCTTCGAATTAGAAAACTCTTGATCAACATTGCCAAGTAGTTCTCTTAGTTTTTGATGGTTCTTAGCCATCTTACTGAAGATATCATTTCGCTTAACAGCAACATTTTGCTCGGCAACAAAAATTTGAACATCCTGAATTCTTAGCAATTCGTTCTTCTTATCAGCTTGTTGTTTTTTGTTCTCATCTTGTAGTTGCCTTGATATAAAGCCATCAAGTCCGTTAATGATGATCGCTCCCAAGATTCCAGTTAGTAAACTTGCAAAGAACATCCCTAAAATATTAGCAATTGTTCCTAGAAGTTTTATTTCAAAAGTCATACCTGGTATCTTATTTAAGAACTGTTCAAAATATTCTCCTAAAAACATTGCTCCTACACCTAATAATGCGGATGTAATAATTTTTGAAACATGAGCAATTTTAATTGCAGTAGAATGAGATTGATTTTCAGGGTTTGATAGATAAGAGATACTTTCTCTAATTGAACCAAATAATTGTTTCACCAAATTTGGTAACTTTCTTAGTTTTTCAGCGAAAGCACCAATAATTTCTCCTACGATGCTTCCAACAAAACTGTCTACACCCACTTTAATAAAATCTCTAATTTTACCAAAGAAGGAATGAAGTGCATTTTTCATTTCATCTAAGAATGTATCAAACGAACGTTTTTTAGATTTAAAAAAACGAACCAAAGCATTCATTATTTCTTTCAACATCCCAAATAACGCTGCAACAAACATAGCTTTAACTGCGTCTTTACCTGCCTTGTTCGCCATTCTAACTGCAGCTTTCTTTGCTATTGGTTTATACATAGCTTTCTTTGCACTTTTTTCAGCTTTAATCATCTTATCTGAATCAGCAGCCAATTTATCATTTAATTTTTTATTATTTTCAGCCTTAAGATTTCGCTTTTCGGCATCTGAGATATTCATCTTATCAATTTTTTTATTAGCTCTTTCAACTTGTTCTTTTAGATTTTTTTCTCTCGCTTCTCTATTCTTTATATACTCGCTATTAGATTTTGCGCCTTTACTTTTATTAAGAGATTCATTAGTTCCTGCCAAATTTTCTGATTTATTAGCTAAATCAGAAGTTTCAATATCTGCTATTTTCCTCCATGGGTTTTCAAAAATCTGTTTTCTTGGTATAACGTGATCCAAATTAGCTTTTTCGTTAATTTTTATTGTTTTTCCAGTATATTCATCCTTTAAATTTCCATTTTTTTGCCTTTCTTTCATAGCATTATTTGCATCAGTATACCTTTTATCTTTCATTATTTTAGAACCCTCTTCTTTTGTATAACCATTAGTATGTTTATCGTTATACTGCTTAAGAAGCGTGTCGCTTGTCATATCTAAACCAATTTGGTTCGCAAATTGACTCCAAATTTCATCTAAAATAACATCTCCTAATTTATCCGGTGAACTAATTTCTTTACATTCTAGTTCTAATTTCTCAAGATTAGAGAACTCCATTGTAAATTGCTGTTCCAATAGTTCTTCTAACTCATCATAGTTTAAATTTTCAGACTCATTTACTTCTTCAGTATTCAATACTAATAATTCATTTTCCACTGCTTTCTCACTCCCCCTTCAGCGCTTCAAACTTTGCTTTCATGGTTGGATTTTTTCGAGTCAATTTTTTGACGGAAACATCTTCCAATTTATTATTAGCTAGACGGAGTTGGTTTTCGGATGTGGTTAGGAACTTCTTAACCTCTTCCATACGTTTGATAGCCTTGTCGATTTCATCAATAGCTTTGCCAAAGTTGGTCGAAGCAGAGTTGTAGTTCTTGGCAAAAGCTAGTTTAAAGGCGTCCAAATCTTCCTCAAAATTTGTAATATCAATATTTTGTTCGCGAACCAAGGCCAATTCTTGTTTGTATTTTAGAGAATTAAGCGCCGCATTTCGCAAGAGCCCAATCAACTGGATAAAGAATTGAGGACGAACCACATACATCTTTTCATACTCATGGCTGACGTCAACAATCCCTGTGTTAAAGTAGTCGTTATCGGCCTCAAGCATGGTCACCAAAACCGCATATTCACAGTTCTTCTCCCGACGGTCCTTGTCCAATTCCTTGTAAAAATCTGCATTCTTGTGCTTCTTCTCTGTTCCGTCCGCTTCATTTTTCATCTCAAACATGATGGAAATAATTTCGATCCCATTTTCATCACATTCACGGAAGATAAAGTCCCCCTTAGACCCACGCGCAGAAACCTTGTTATCCTTTTCAAAGTAAGCATTTGGAAAGGCGAAACTGCGGACCTTGTTAAACTCACTCTCCGCATAGTGTTCCAGACTTTCCCCGATAGCTTTTGTAGATTGTTGAGCTTTGAAATTCTTATAAAATTCTACTTGTTCACTAGCTGCCTTGAGTTGAGCTTCGTAGTTTTGTTTAACTGAAGCAAGAGAAAGCTCGTTTTCTTTTTCTTGTAAAAGAAGCTGGTTTTTAACCTGGTCTCGTTCTTTTTCTAGGTCAGAAAGGGTCTTTTGCAGTTGATTTTCATGCTCCAAACGCAAGGTAGCCAATTGGTTTTCCAAGGCCTGTACTTCCTTGTCCTTAGCCAAGAGAGCCTGATGGCTTGTCTGTTCAACTTCTTTCTTGGCCAACTCTTTCTCTGTATCAAAGTTTTGGATTTGACTCTGCAATTGTGCAATTTCTTGGTCTTTTTGAGCTAGTTTAGACTGTTGTTCATTCATGGCCTTTTGCTCAGCCAAGGCCAGTTCCTGCTTCATGCGATCGTGCAATTCCTTATCAAACTCTGCTGTTCTCACTTGGGACAAAAGTTCGGCATACTGGCTTTCATTTACTGTA
Organism: uncultured Streptococcus sp.; assembly: GCA_963527735.1. Taxonomy (GTDB): domain Bacteria; phylum Bacillota; class Bacilli; order Lactobacillales; family Streptococcaceae; genus Streptococcus. Next base: position 1,377 of record CAURTM010000025.1, on the reverse strand, counting down.
AAGACTTCCCCACAGTTGGGACATTTGATTTCGTTCATATCGTTCCTCTTTCTAGACTTCTGTAACCATTATATCATGCCTAAGGGAAAATCAAAAACAGTGAGTCGAAACCCACTGTTTAACTTCTTTCTCTTTAAATTTTTTCCAAGGCCAAGCGCAAGTCTTCAATCAAATCTTCTACATTTTCAAGACCGATTGACAAACGAATTTGGTTTGGTGTGATACCTGCTGCTTCTAGATCTTTTTCTGACAATTGACCGTGAGTGGTTGTTGCTGGATGGACAACAAGCGATTTAGCATCTGCCACGTTTGCAAGGTCAGAGAAGATTTCTAAATGATCAATGACCTTGCGTGCTTCTGCCTCCCCACCTTTGACATGGAAGGTAAAGATGGAGCCCACACCTTTTGGCAAGTATTTCTCAGCCAAGGCATGATAAGGACTATCTGCCAATTTTGGATAGTTGACTTTTTCTACCTTAGGATGGTTGACAAGGAAATCAACAATTTTCTCAGCATTTTGCACATGGCGTTCCACACGAAGTGAAAGGGTTTCAAGTCCTTGGAGCAAGAGGAAGGCATTAAATGGTGACAAGGCCGCCCCTGTATCACGAAGCAATTGAACACGGACAGCTATAATAAAGGCTGCTGCACCGACATCACGAGTATAGCTCAAATTGTGGTAGCTTGGGTCTTCCTCAACAAATTGAGGGAATTTCCCTGAAGCCGCCCAGTCAAAACGACCACTATCGACAATCACTCCTCCAATGGTCGTGCCATGCCCACCAATAAACTTAGTCGCAGAGTGAATAGCAATATCTACACCGTGAGAAAAAACGTTAATCAAATAAGGTGTAGCAAAAGTATTGTCCGAAACGAGTGGAATATGGTGTTTATGCGCAATCTCAGCCAATTTTTCCAAGTCAGGAATGTTTATCAAGGGATTCCCCAAGGTTTCAATCAAGACAAGCTTGGTATTGTCATTGATAGCTGCTTCCACTTCCTCCAAATTATCCACATCGACAAAGGTTGTTGTGATCCCATAACGAGGAAGGGTTTCTTTCAAGAGATTGAAAGTCCCACCGTAAATAGTTGATGCTGCTACAACATGGTCACCAGCATGGGCAAGTGCCAAAATCGTATAAGTCACTGCTGCCATACCTGATGCTGTTGCAAGAGCTCCAACACCACCTTCAAGAGCTGCAATTCTTTCTTCAAAAGCAGCCGTTGTAGGATTTGTAATACGAGTATAGATATTACCTGGCTTTCTCAAGGCAAAGAGATCTGCGGCCTCCTCAGTATCATCAAAAACAAACGATGTTGTCTGATAAATCGGCACTGCACGAGACTTAGTTGCTGGATCAACTACTTGCCCAGCAT